>JAFSWJ010000134.1 GCA_017444545.1 Lachnospiraceae bacterium | reverse complement strand
AGCTCCTGCGACAGATCCTTTGGATGTGAGGTCATGAAACGGACTCTTTTTATCCCGTCGACAGCTGCCGCCTCATCAAGAAGCCTTGCAAAGCTTACACTGTCATCAAGACCCTTTCCGTAGGAATTGACATTTTGTCCCAAAAGCATTATCTCCACGACACCGTCGGATGATAAAGACCTGATCTCTTTTATTATATCCTCTCTTTTCCTGCTTCTCTCCCTGCCCCTGACATAGGGGACGATACAGTAGGTACAGAAATTGTCACAGCCGAACATGATGTTCACGCCGCTTTTGAAGGGATACTTTCTCCTGGCCGGGAGCTCCTCGACTATCTCATCCGTCTTTTCCCAGATATCGATGACCCTGTCATTTGTTTCAAGGACGGTAAAGAGAAGCTCGGCAAACCTGAAAATATTATGGGTGCCGAATATCAGATCCACATAAGGATATGAGGTCTTTATCTTTTCGACAACATGCTCCTCCTGCATCATGCAGCCGCAAAGACAGATGAGCAGGTCCGGGTTGTCATTTTTGTACTGCTTTGCAACGCCCAGCCTCCCGTAGAGCCTTTTGTCGGCATTTTCCCTCACGGTGCATGTATTATAGATAATAAGATCGGCCTCGGCTTCGCTTTCAGTCCTCAGATAGCCCATGGCTTCAAGCATGCCGGAAAGCTTTTCGGAATCCTTTTCATTCATCTGGCAGCCGAAAACAACCGAACAGTACTTCAGCTTTCTGCCCTTATTATGCTCTGCCACCTTTTTCATGTATTCAAGCTGTCTTTGGTTTTCTTTCATGATATCCTGATCGTTTCCCTTTCGGTTATGATTGCATCCATCCTGATATCGGTATCATCGCAGGGAATGTCACCGTGATACTGGCAGGAAAAAGCCGCGCCGCAGATAAAGCTTTTTCCACTGTATAAGGGCAGGGTCCTGTCATAGAAGCCACCGCCGTAGCCAAGCCGGGTTCCGTTTTTGTCAAAGGCCACCATGGGAACGACTATCAGGCCCGGGACAACATCCAAAGCCTCCGTGCCCACCGGCTCAAATATGCCTCTGAAGCCCTTTTGCACTTCATCGACGGATGTGACCCTTACAAAGATCATCCTTGTACGGCTCATCACCTTTGGCAGATATACATGACCTTTTTTTTCGACAGTCCGAAGGAACAGCTCTCTTGTGGCCACTTCACTGCGAAAGGATGCATACAAAAATACATCCTCAGCATTTTCATATTCCGGAAGGGACATTATCTTTTCGGTGATGATCTGTGAGGATCTTTCCGCCTCAACAGGGTCTATGGCATCCCTTTTCTGTATGATCTCAAAACGTATCTCATTTTTACTCATCTTCCAGAAAATCCCCTATGAAAAAATCCTTTGACTTTGAGGCGTGGATCCAGGTGCCCACCTCGTTTCCGTCTGCTATCCTGTGGATATTCCCAAGGTCCTTTGCGTTTGCTATGACCATCTCAACCCCGGCAGCCGAAGCTATCCTTGCCGCAGCTATCTTTGTGCTCATGCCTCCCGTGCCCACACTGCTCCCGGTGGAACCCTTTGCGTACTGCTCGATTGTATAACCAAGTTCTTTTATCTCCGGGATGAAGGTCGCATCGGGATTTACATTGGGATCATCGGTGTACAGTCCGTCTATATCCGAAAGCAGGATCAGAAGGTCCGCCTCTGTTATGGCCGCAACTATGGCCGAGAGGGTATCGTTGTCACCGAATTCGATCTCGTAGGTTGAAAGCGTATCGTTTTCATTTACCACAGGGATCACTCCAAGCTTCATCAGCTCGTCAAAGGTATTTTTTGCATTGAATCTGTTGAGGTCATCCACAACCGTCCTCTTTGTCATGAGGACCTGGGCGGTCAGCTGGTTGTATTCGGCAAAGAGCTTCTGGTATATCATCATGAGCCTGGCCTGGCCGATGGCCGCGCAGGCCTGCTTGATCTTCAGCTTTTCGTCGGGACCGTCTTCATTTCTTTTTCCCTTGCCGTCATAATAGATATCCTTGATGTTTGCGGCTTTGACTCCCACCGATATGGCTCCGGAGGATACGAGGATGACATCGTGTCCGGCACTGTGAAGATCGGTGAGTTCTCTCACCAGCTTTTCAAGGCGGATGAGGTCGGCTCCGCCGGTCTCCCTGTGCGTGATGGAGGATGAGCCGATCTTGACCACTATCTTTTTGCAGTTTTTTATTGTGTTTCGCATGATTATCTCCTATATTTTACAAATATTGAACAGGCTCCCGCAGGTCACCTCCCATGCCTTGCGCTCCTTACGGTGCTCGGCACGGGGCCCCCCTGCTCGCGCCTGTACCACACACTGTGACTTAAGCCCTGTCAGGCTCCCACAGGTCACTTTTCTGCCCGTGCCTGTGTTATACACTGTGGCTCAAGATCTGTCAGGCTCCCGCAGCATGTAGGTTTCGGCGCATTTCATGCCGTCGATGGCGGCGCTCATGATGCCGCCGGCATAGCCTGCACCTTCACCCACGGGATACAGTCCTTTGATGTTTGATTCAAAATGTTCATCTCTTTTGATGCGCACCGGACTTGAAGTCCTGCTTTCGATACCGGCAAGCAGCGTCTCCGGATCATCAAAGCCGTTTATCTT
>JAFSWJ010000133.1 GCA_017444545.1 Lachnospiraceae bacterium | reverse complement strand
TATGGGTGAGGGCATCAAGCTATGTCGTATGGGAGGCGGGAGTGCCTGTGATGGCCGCAGGAACCATACTTGATATTTCCGCTGAAAAAGCACATGAGGATGATTTTGAACAAAAGCTTGCACCTGAGATCGAGAGCCTGAACAGGAATATTGAAGAGGTTGCAAATGTCATCAGGGAAGCATCCTCAAAGATGAAGTCGGTAGCCGAAAAACAGGTCGGGATCGCGCAGGCTTCGGAATCCATTGAAAAATCGGTGGATGATTCAATGGAGATCATCAAGATCATAGAAAGCATCGCATCCCAGACAAATCTCCTGTCGCTCAATGCCTCCATCGAGGCGGCAAGGGCAGGCGAGGCAGGACGCGGTTTTGCGGTGGTTGCAAACGAGGTTTCCTCCCTGGCCACATCCACAGCCGATACCACAAGCAATATCTCGGGGATCCTCGGAGACATGAACACATCCATCAAGAGCATGATAAGCAGCATCAACGAGATCAGCAGCTCTGTGACGGAACAGAGTACCGGCATGAACGAGATAACGGATACGATAGAAGATATCAAGGGAATGGCTCTGAATATAGAAAAAATGGCCGGATCGCTGTATAAATGATGTTCCTCTGCTTTTATTACACCATACAACATCTTGTATTATAATACTTGCATCATATACAGATATGGGTTATAATTCTTCTTGTTATGCATATCGTTTTTGAAATTACAATAAGTAGTTTTGAAAACTATGTGCGGAGGATTCAAATAATCAAAGCAAAGGAGAACGATCATGAACGAAACAAAAGAAACCATTGTAAGGATCATTGCTGAGTACCTCGACAAGGATGCATCGGAGATATCAACCTCCGACAATTTCACGGATATCGGACTTGACTCTCTGGACATCATGGAGCTTGTGATGCAGATCCAGGAGGAGCTTGACTGCAAATTCGAGCTTTCACAGGATATCACAAACATTGATAAGCTCGCAGAATTAATTGAGAGCAATAAATAAAAATCTGAAAAAGGAAAGCACAAATGAAGATCAAAGACAATGAGGTCTGCGCTCTGCTTGGCATAGAATATCCCGTATTTCAGGGAGGCATGGCATGGGTGGCGGATGCAGAGCTTGCGGCCGCTGTTTCAAATGCGGGCGGCCTCGGACTCATCGCTGCCATGAATTCAAACGGAGAGCAGCTTCGCGAACAGATCAAAAAGGCAAAGACTCTTACCGATAAAGTGTTCGGTGTTAATCTCATGCTCATGAGCCCCTATATTGAAGAGGCGGTAAAGGTGGTATGCGAGGAAAAGGTTCAGGTCGTAACGACAGGAGCCGGGAATCCCGCAAAATACATGGAGCAGCTAAAGGCTGCAGATGTGAAGGTCATCTGCGTCGTTGCAAGTGTTGCCCTTGCCGTCATGTGTGAAAGGATGGGAGCCTGCGCCCTTGTGGCGGAGGGCTGTGAATCCGGAGGACATGTGGGTGAGACAACGACCATGGCTCTTGTCCCGCAGGTGGTTGATGCAGTAAATATTCCCGTCATCGCCGCGGGCGGTATAGCGGACGGCAGAGGAATGGCCGCCGCCTTCATGCTGGGCGCAAAGGGCATACAGATGGGGACCAGATTCCTTACTGCAAAGGAATGCAACATTCATCAGAATTATAAGGACAAGGTACTGAAGGCAAAGGATATCGATACCATTGTTACGGGAAAGAAGCTGGGACATCCCGTGAGAGCGTTAAAGAATCCGATGACAAGGGAGTTTTCAAAAAAAGAGCAGGATCCTGCCACAACAAGTGAGGAACTTGAGGCTATGGGTGCCGGAGCCCTGAGGCGTGCGGTACAGGAGGGTGATGTGAAGGAGGGCTCCATGATGTGCGGACAGATTGCGGGTCTGATCAAGGATGAACCCACCTGCAGTGAGATAATCATAAATATCTGTGAAAGCGCCGCAAGGCTTATGGGAGAGAAATAGGATGGGAAAGACAGCATTTTTGTTTGCAGGGCAGGGGGCTCAGTACCCGGGCATGGGAAAGGAGCTTTATGAAGGAGTACCTGAAGTAAAGGAGCTTTTTGACAGCGCCGAGGCCAAAAGACCCGGAACCCTTGCAATGATGTTTGAAGGAAGTGAAGAAGACCTGAAAAAGACAGCAAATACCCAGCCCTGTCTTTTTCTTTGTGATCTTGCCTCAGCCCTTGCCCTTGAAAAAAACGGGATAAGTGCTGATGTATGTGCCGGCTTTTCTCTGGGAGAGATTGCCGGAACTGCTTTTTCGGGGATACTTTCAAACGAGGAGGCTTTTTCTCTTGTATGCAAAAGAGGTATCTTTATGCAGGAAGCATCCGACAGGGTTGACGGAGTCATGTTTGCCGTCATGAAGATGGATCCTGCAGGGCTGGAGGAGCTTTGTGGAAAATACGGTGTTTATCCTGTAAACTATAACTGTCCGGGGCAGATAGTGGTCTCGGGAGAGTCTTCCAAAATGGAAAAGTTCAGGGAAGAGCTGACACAAATCAAGGCAAGGTTTTTGCCTCTTGCAGTCGGCGGGGCCTTCCACAGCCCCTACATGAAGGAGGCCGGTGAGAAGCTCGGAGAGGAGCTTTCGGATGAAAGCGTGTATAATATAAACGCGCCAAAGCTTCCGCTGTATTCAAACAGGACGGCAAAGCCCTACGGGACTGAAAAACAGGAGATCATAAAGCTTCTTTCGACACAGGTATCAAATCCCGTCAGGTGGGAAAATATCCTGCTTGCCATGAGGGAGGACGGAGTCGACACCTTCATAGAGTGCGGACCGGGCAAGGCTCTGGCAGGCTTTGTGAAAAGAACCTTACCGGATGTCAGGATCTTCAATGTAAATGACATGGCATCCTTAAATGATACACTTCAAAAGATCGGAGGATGAAAAGCTTGCTTGAAGGAAAATGCGCCGTCATAACCGGCGGAACCCGCGGTATAGGAAAGGCAGCTGCCCGGCTGTTTTTATTAAACAAAGCCTCTGTGGCGGTCATAGCCACAAAGGACAGTGAGGAAGCAAGGAATGCGCTGAAGGAAATAGATCCCGAAGGGACCGGACGGCTCTTTTTTTACGCCTGCGACATCAGCGATTTTGATGCGGTGGAGGAGACGGCAAAAAAGATAACGGCGGATCTTGGAAAGATCGACATCCTTGTAAATAACGCCGGCATCACAAGGGACAATATCCTGCCCGGCCTTTCAAAGGAGGACATAGATTCGGTCATAGACATCAACCTCAAGGGGACCATGTATGTGACAAAGGCATTCATCCGCGGCATGGTGAGACAGAAGGGCGGCAGCATCATCAACATGAGCTCGGTGGTGGGTCTCATGGGAAACAAGGGCCAGACAAACTATGCGGCATCAAAGGCCGGCATCATAGGCTTCACAAAGGCGGTGGCCCGGGAGTACGGCAGGAAGAACATCAGGTGCAACGCCATAGCTCCGGGCTTCATCGAGACCCGGATGACGGATGCCTTGAATGAGGAGCAGAGATCTGAGATAATAAAAACCCTTGCCATCGAAAGACTCGGGAAACCGCAGGACGTGGCTGAACTTGCGCTTTTTCTGGCATCGGACAGATCATCATATATCACTGGAGAAGTGATAAAAGTGGACGGAGGAATGTATGTATAGAGTAGCGGTTACCGGAATGGGCGTCATAAGCCCTGTGGGAAATGATATGGATACCTTCTGGGAGAGCCTGAAGGCCGGAAAGAACGGTATCGGAAGGATCACAAGGTTTGATGCTTCGAGGCTCAAGGCATCTGTTGATGCAGAGGTAAAGGATTTCAATCCGAAGGATTATTACCCCTCGGTACAGGAGATCAGGAGATCGGATCTTTGCATGCAGTATGCCTACGCAGCGGCCATTGAAGCCGTGAACATGAGCGGCATCATGGAAAGCGGTATAGACAAAGACAGGCTTGGGGTTTACATAGGCTCGGGTATCGGCGGCATCAGCACCACTATCACAAATACCCTCAGGCTCAATGAAAAAGGACCCGATATGGTGTCGCCCTTCTTTGTGCCCATGATGATCAGCAATATGCCCACAGGTGCGGTTGCCATCCGCTTTGGAGCAAAGGGTCCCACACTTCCGGTAGTTACGGCCTGCGCCTCATCAAGCCATACCCTGGGTGAAGCCTTCAGGGCTATCAAAAACGGATATGCTGATGCGATCATTGCAGGCGGTACCGAGGCGGCCATAAACGAGCTTTCAATGGCAGGCTTTGTAAACTGCCAGGCTTTAAGCCTTGCGGAGGATCCCGATGAAGCAAGCCTTCCCTTTGACAAAAGGCGCGGGGGCTTCGTCATGGGAGAGGGCGCCGGCATCCTGGTGCTTGAAGAATATGAGCGTGCAAAAAAGCGCGGCGCAAAGATATATGCGGAGATTACAGGCTACGGCAATACCTGCGATGCCTATCACATCACCGCTCCGGATCCGGAAGGCTACGGTGCGATGCGTGCGATCAAGCTTGCAAAGGAGGAGGCTGGCATCACCGATGCGGATGAGATCTACATCAACGCCCACGGTACCGGAACCCACCTCAATGATGCCATGGAGACAAAGGCCATCAAGGAGGTATTCGGACAAAAGGCTTACTCGATCCACATCAGCTCCACCAAGTCCATGACCGGTCATATGCTGGGAGCAACGGGAGCGGTTGAGGCCATAGCAACTGTCATGGCTTTGGATACGGGCATCATCCCGCCCACCATAAACTACAAAGAAAAGGATGAGGAGTGCGATCTGGACTATACGCCGAACAAAGCCGTGGAAGCACCCGTAAATGCAGCCCTTTCATCCTCTCTGGGCTTTGGCGGACACAATGCCTGCGTGGCATTCAGGAAAGCGGAGTGAGCGTATGAACAGGGAAGAGATCAAAAAGATACTGCCCCACAGGGAGCCCATGCTCCTCGTGGATGAGGTAAACTTAAACGATGACGGCTCCGCCACCGGCTACTACAAGGTAAAGGGAGATGAATTTTTCCTTCAGGGCCATTTCCCGGGAAATCCCATAGTGCCGGGTGTGATCCAGTGCGAGATGATGGCCCAGTCAGCCTGTGCCATGTTTTCGGATCAGATGCAGGAGGGCAATCTGGCCGTATATACAGGTCTTGACAAGGTACGTTTCAGAGGTATGATCCGTCCCGGAGACCTCGTAAAGATCGACACAAAGATATTGAAGTCATCGCATCCTCTCTATGTTCTTCACGGAGAGGTGACGGTTGACGGAAAGAAATGCATGAGCGGAGATTTTTCCTTCGCCATAGTAAAAGATGACGGAGAGAAAAAATAATATGTCCGAGATTTTTGAAAAGTATTACAAAGAGATTACTGACGAAAGCGGCAAAGTTGTCCGGATAGAATCATCTATTCCGGATGACTTTAATTTTGCCTATGATGTGATGGATGTGCTCTCTGAGGAGATGCCTGACGAACTGGCTCTGCTTCACAAAAGTGCCGAAGGCATTGAAAAGAGATTTACCTACGCCGATATCAGGCGCCTGACGGACAAGGCTGCAAATGCATTGACGGATGCGGGACTGAAAAAAGGCGACAGGATATTGCTGCTCTTAAAAAGGCGTTATGAATTCTGGATAGCCATCCTTGCCATCCACAAGATAGGAGCGGTTGCCGTGCCCACCTCCCATATGGTATCGGTGGATGATATCAGGGAGAGGGTAATAAAGGCAAAGGCCCGTGCAGTTATCTGTGCCAACAGCGAGCAGATCTGCACCAGGGTGGCAGATGCCGTTGCAGGCAGAAATGTGCTGAAGATCAAGGTGGGAGAACCCTTCAACAATTTCCTTGATTTTGACGAGATGGTGGAAAAGGCCGGCGAAAAATTTAACAGGATAGAAACAAAGGTGACGGATGACATGTCCATGTTTTTCACCTCCGGCACCAACGGATCGCCAAAGGCTGTCATACATGATTTTTCATATCCCGTTGCACATATTTATACCGCAAAGAACTGGCACGGCGTCAAAAAGGGAGGTCTTCATCTGACGGTCGCCGATTCCGGCTGGGCCAAGTCCTCCTGGGGCAAGCTCTACGGGCAGTGGTTCATGTGCTGTGCCATCATGGTCTATGATTATGAGCAGTTCTATGCCCGGGATATGCTAAGGCTTCTCCAGGATGAAAGGATCACTTCCTTCTGTGCGCCGCCAACGATCTACAAATATTTCGTGCTTGAGGATCTGACAAAATTTGACCTGTCAGCTCTTGAAAATGTGACAACGGCCGGGGAGGCCATGCCCATTGAGGTCACGGAAAAATTTACAAGGATGACCGGACTTGTGGTCAGGGAAGGCTTCGGACAGACAGAGACAGGACTTCAGATATGCACTCCCGTGGGTGATCCGGGAAGGACCGGTTCCATCGGAAAGGGTTCGCCTCTTTACTGTCTTGATGTTGTGGATGAGGACTTAAACAGTGTGAAGCCGGGAGAAGAGGGTGAGATCGTCATCAGAAAGACGGACGGCAAAAGGCCGTTGGGAGTGTTCTCCGGATATCTTGATGATGATGAGCTTTATGAGGAACTCTGGGAAGGCGGAGTCTACCACACAAAGGATATCGCAAAGCGTGATGAGGACGGTTATTTTTATTATGTCAGCAGAAATGATGATGTCATCAAGTCAAGCGGCTACCGTATAGGACCCTCCGAGGTGGAGGATATCCTCATGAAGCATCCCGCGGTCTTTGAGTGTGCCGTCACGGGCTATCCCTCAAAGAGGAGAGGATATATAGTCAAAGCCACCATAGTCCTGAACAAGGGCTTCAAAGAGGACGGCACTCTTGCCACGAAGCTTCAGGAGTTCGTGAAGCAGAATGCCGCCATCTACAAGTATCCCAGAATGATCCGCTTCGTTGATTCATTACCCCGTACTTCAAACGGCAAGATCAGCCGCGCCGCCATCCGAAAGGCGGACCGCGAGGAATTCGAAAGATCGAAATAGTCGATCAGGGGACGGTTCTCAAATGAAACTGATATTTATACGACACGCTGAACCTGATTATATTAATGACTCCCTGACCGAAAAGGGAAAAAGGGAGGCGCAGTGCCTGGCGCATTACCTGAAGGACTGGAAGATAGACGAGATCTATGTCTCTCCCCTCGGCAGGGCAAAGCGTACGGCCGAGCCGACGTTGAAGATAAGAGGGCAGGAAGCCGCTGAGCTTGAGTGGCTGAAGGAATTTGATGTGCGCATCCACAGGCCCGACAAGCCGGAGGATGTCACATCGGTATCCTGGGACTGGATGCCTTCCGACTGGACCGTTTATCCCGGGTTTTATGATTATGATAAATGGAAGGATCATCCCGTCATGACAGAAGGTGGTGCAGGAAAGGAATACGACCGGGTCACGGGATGCTTTGAAAGATTCTTAAAGGATCACGGATACGAAAAACAGGGAAATCTGTTTCTGGCAAAACGCCCGAATAATGATACGATAGTGTTCTTCACGCATTATGCGGTATCCATCGTTATGATCAGTTACCTGCTCCACGTCTCGCCGATGATACTGTGGCACGGAATGGTGGCGCTGCCTTCATCGGTCAGCATCCTTGCAACAGAGGAGAGAAGGCAGGGTATCGCGGGCTTTCGTATGAATGCGTACGGGGAGACCACCCATCTTTTTGTTAACAACGAGCCACGGTCCTTTGCGGCCAGATTTTGCGAATGCTATGATAATAAAGACGAGAGGCATTGAGAAAAAATGTATTCGCTTTTACTTGCAGTCATATATCTGATCTTCATAAGCCTTGGTCTGCCGGATTCCCTTCTGGGTTCCGGCTGGCCTTCGATGCAGGTGTATTTCGGAGTTCCTTCTTCCTACGCAGGATATGTGTCCATGTCCATATCCTTCATGACCATCATCTCTGCGCTGTTTAGCCCCCGTATGATCAGAAGCTTTCATACAAAATGGATCGTCATCGTATCCATTTTCCTGACGATAACAGGTCTTGCGGGTTTTTCCTTCTGCACTTCATATAAAATGCTTTTTCTCTTTGTGATCCCCTACGGTCTGGGAGCCGGAGCCATCGATGCTTCGGTCAACCACTATGTTGCGGAAAATTTTTCATCATCGGTGATGAACTTCCTGCATTGCTTTTACGGAGTCGGTGCCGTGATAAGCCCGAATATCATGGGACTTGCCTTAAGCCGTGCACGGTGGAATGAAGGCTACAGATGGACTGCCTTCATCCAGACAGGCATCCTCATCATAGTGATCCTGTCGCTTCCGCTTTGGCAAAAAAATGAGGCGGCATCGGGGATTTCAGGCGGTGCTGTAAAGGACAGTGCAGGCATCAGGGAAGCATTAAAGGTGCCGGGGGTGGTTTTGACACTGATCGCCTTTTTTTCATACTGTGCAGGTGAGGCCACCTGCTTTTTGTGGACCTCAAGCTACTTTGCGGGAACAAAAAACGGTCTTTCGGACCGTATGATCGCCTCCTTCGGATCCCTCATTTTCGGCGGACTGATGCTTGGCAGACTGATATCGGGATTTGTTTCAAACAGGCTGGGAGACAGACTTCTCATCAGGACCGGTATTGCGGTGGAGCTTGCGGGGATAGCCCTTGTTCTTCTTCCCTCAGGGCATTTCCTTCCGGCAGCCATCGGTTTTATTATCATAGGAACGGGAATGGGCCCTGTTTATCCTGCGATCCAGCATATGGCTCCGGAAAATTTCGGAAAGAGATTCAGTGCGTCGGTGATCGGACTTCAGATGGCATCAGCCTACGTGGGAAGCACCTTCATGCCCATGGTTTTCGGCATATTGCAGCAGCACATCGGGATCGGCATCATGCCGTTTTACCTTCTCATATTTGCCGTTCTTAATCTGGGATTTCTTGAGATCACATACAGAAAGCTCCCCAAACCGGGGGATACCGTCATTTGATCAGTTCCGGTCACAGGGGACGGTTCTCTGTGACGCCGCTGTTTATCAGGGGTTTCAATGTTTTTTGAGAGATTTTGTAACAGAGAACCGTCCCTCTGTTACAAGATGTGTAAGCTTTGCAAGTCCGAAGGCGAGGATACAGATCACGGCAAGCGTTACAAAAAAGTAGAGGATGCTTGCGGCATAACTCATTTCCCGGCCTGAAAACAGTGTCAGCATCTTTTGTATGGTCACATGATGGACCAGAAATACAGGATAGGAATATCTGCTCAGAAAACCGACGGTGCAGTCATATACTTTTCTGTTCTTCATCCGGCTGTCAAGCATCATGCTGAAGGCGGAAAGTACTATGTAAAAGCATATCGCAAGGAGCGGTGAAAGTATCAGGGTGCTTACGGGAAGCGGAAAGATCATTATGACGAGGGCACAGACGAGAGCGGGGATCGCCGTGTACGATTTTATTATGCACCGCCCCATACGCCCCAGGAGCATGCCCGTCCAGAAGGACAGGAGACAGGTGATGATGTTGATGTTGTCGGAGATCAAAACCCACGCATTGTACTTTGACATGAAGGGCAGATAGCGTCTTGAGGTGTTGAGCGCAAATAATAAGATCACGATGACGGTGGCGGTGACAGGGATCTTTTTCATGCACCACTGCAGCAGCGGATAGAGGACATAGAGCATTATGATGGCGCCCAGGAACCATTCTCCGATGAGATAATAGTTGAGTCCCCTGTAGAGGAAGTATCCGTCGATGCCAAAAAGCGTCAGAAAAAGCCTCCTGTAGGGTCCACCCCAGTTTCTGATGCCGTTAAAGGATATGACGGTGATCACATAACAGACAGCCCATCCTATGTAGAACATCGGGAAGATGGAAAGGAATCTTTTTTTGTAGAAATCAAGTACGCCGCCCTTTCCCGAAAAGGATGTCATCCGCCCGTTCCAGTTGTAGTAGAGGGAGGCGCCGGAGAGCATGAAAAAGAGGGATACGAAAAGGGCACCCCAGGTGCCGTTCGCGTGCATCATGAAATCGATGTGCTCCCCTCCCACATTGTACTGCACAAAGGCGTAACTGTAGTGAAAAAGCACTATGCAAAGGGCTGCAAGCGCCCTCATGAGATCAAATTCATTGCGTCTTTCCTTCATGAATTAGATAATAAACCATAGGAAAATCTAATGCAATGCAATTGACAAAAGACCATTACGTAGAATATATTCTAAAAGATACCTTTATGACGGAAGGAGCAAAGATGCAAAAGAAAGTCTTTCAGATCCTTGTTGATAATACATCCGGTGTTTTGAGCCGTATAGCAGGTCTCTTTTCCAGACGCGGCTACAACATCGAAAGCATCACCGCAGGCACCACATCGGATCCGAGATATACCCGCATCACCATAGTCGCATCGGGCGATGATGAGATCCTTGAGCAGATCGAAAAACAGGTCAGGAAGCTGACGGATGTCAGGGATATCAGGGAACTTGAGCCTGATTCGTCGGTGTACAGGGAGCTTTGCATGATCAAGGTGGAGGCTGATGCGGAAAGCAGGATCAAGATCATGTCGGTTGCCGACATCTTCAGGGCAAAGATCATCGATGTTGATTCTGATTCGCTCATCATCGAGCTGACCGGAAACCAGGGCAAGGTGGAGGCTTTCATCAATGTGGTAAAGGACTACAACATCCTGGAGATCGCACGTACGGGTATCGCAGGTCTTTCGAGAGGAAAAGACAGGGTAGTGCGCCTGCCTTGATATATACATAATAAGAACCACAAAAAAAACATATACAAGAAAGGAAAGAAAGATGGAACTCAACGACAAAAACCCAATCTATTATCAGAATGACTGTAATCTCTCACTGCTTGACGGCAAGACCATAGCCATCATCGGTTACGGAAGCCAGGGACATGCGCAGGCTCTGAACCTGAAGGATTCAGGCTGCAATGTCATTATAGGTCTCTATGAAGGCTCAAAGTCCTGGAAAAGGGCAGAGGAGCAGGGCTTCAAGGTATATACTGCTGCAGAGGCTTCAAAAAAAGCTGATATCATAATGATCCTCATAAACGACGAGAAGCAGGCAAAGCTCTATAAGGAATCCATCGAGCCCAACCTCGAGCCCGGAAACATGATCATGTTCTCCCACGGCTTCAATATCCACTTCAAGCTCATCGTTCCTCCCAAGGATGTGGACGTTACCATGATCGCACCCAAGGCTCCCGGACATACGGTCAGGTCCGAGTATCAGGCCGGCAAGGGAACTCCCTGCCTCATCGCTGTTGAGCAGGACTACACCGGCAAGGCAAAGGATATCGCACTTGCATATGCACTCGGTATCGGCGGAGCAAGGGCAGGTGTGCTTGAGACAAACTTCCGCACGGAGACCGAGACAGACCTTTTCGGTGAGCAGGCAGTGCTTTGCGGCGGCGTATGCGCCCTGATGCAGGCGGGCTTTGTGACTCTGGTGGAAGCAGGCTACGATCCCAGAAATGCATATTTTGAGTGCATCCACGAGATGAAGCTCATCGTAGACCTCATCTATCAGTCGGGTTTTGCAGGAATGAGATATTCCATTTCAAATACCGCCGAGTACGGAGACTATGTAACAGGTCCCAAGATCATCACCGAGGAGACCAAAAAGACCATGAAAAAGATCCTTTCCGATATCCAGGACGGAACCTTTGCAAAGGATTTCCTCCTCGACATGTCGGATGCAGGCGGACAGGTTCACTTCAATGCCCTCCGCCAGAAGGCTGCAGAGCATCCCGCCGAGAAATACGGTGCAGAGATCAGAAAGCTCTACAGCTGGTCAGACGAGGACAAGCTCATCAACAACTGAAAGATCATTCAACGTCAGGCAGGAAGCTATGCTTCCTGCCTTTTTTTATGTGGGACAGGGGACGTATCTGTGTCCCACCTTCCCTGTCCCGTTATACTTTGTTTTTTTGTTGCAGAAACGATGTATGTTTTGTTCACGGCTCGGACAG
>JAFSWJ010000132.1 GCA_017444545.1 Lachnospiraceae bacterium | reverse complement strand
GCCCCTCATCACGGGTCAGAGAGTCATAGATACACTTTTCCCCATAGCAAAGGGCGGTACGGCAGCAGTTCCCGGACCCTTCGGTTCAGGAAAGACAGTCGTTCAGCATCAGTTGGCAAAATGGGCAGAAGCTGACATAGTCGTATACATCGGTTGCGGCGAGCGTGGAAACGAGATGACAGACGTTTTGAACGAGTTCCCCGAGCTGAAGGATCCGAAGACCGGAAAGTCCCTCATGGAGAGGACCGTTCTCATAGCAAACACCTCCGATATGCCCGTTGCGGCACGTGAGGCTTCCATATATACAGGTATAACCATAGCAGAGTACTTCAGGGATATGGGTTATTCCGTAGCTCTCATGGCAGACTCCACCTCCCGTTGGGCAGAAGCTCTCCGAGAGATGTCAGGACGTCTCGAGGAAATGCCCGGTGAGGAAGGATATCCCGCATACCTCGGATCCCGTCTGGCTCAGTTCTATGAGAGAGCAGGACGCGTGACGGCTCTTGGATCCGATGACAGAGAGGGTGCACTTTCGGTTATCGGTGCTGTTTCGCCTGCAGGCGGTGATATTTCAGAGCCCGTCACCCAGGCAACGCTCCGTATAGTGAAGGTGTTCTGGAGCCTTGATTCCGCTCTGGCTTACAAGAGACATTTCCCGGCCATCAACTGGCTGACAAGTTATTCCAACTATATGAATACTATCGGCGGATGGTTCGATGAGAATGTGGACGGAAATGACTGGATGGCTCTCAGACAGAAGATGATGAATCTGCTTCAGGATGAGTCGGAGCTGCAGGAAATGGTACAGCTGGTCGGTATGGATGCTCTTTCCGCTCCCGACAGGCTCAAGATGGAAGCAGCCCGTTCCATCAGAGAGGACTTCCTCCATCAGGATGCGTTCCACGAGGTAGATACCTATACATCACTCAAAAAGCAGCACATGATGATGCAGCTCATCCTCAACTTCTATGATCAGGCTTCAGAGGCTCTGAAAAAGGGTGCCTCCATCGAAAAGCTGATCGTCATGGATGTCAGGGAGGAGATAGGACGTTTCAAATATACCGAAGAGGACAGGCTTGACGGAGTATTTGATAATATAAACTCTGCCTTAAGTTCACAGATACAGCAGTTAATAGCAAAGAAGGAGGACTTCTGATATGCCAAAGGAATACAGAACGATAGAAGAGGTCGCAGGTCCTCTGATGCTTGTAAAAGGCGTTGAAAACGTCGCTTATGATGAACTTGGAGAGATTGAACTGGCAAACGGTGAGAGAAGGAGATGCAAGGTCCTTGAAATAGAGGAGGGAAATGCTCTTGTTCAGCTCTACGAGGCATCGACAGGTCTTAACCTTGAAAGCTCAAAGGTCAGATTTCTGGGACGAAGCATGGAACTTGGAGTGTCCGAGGATATGCTCTCCCGTGTCTTTGATGGTCTGGGACATCCCATTGATGACGGTCCCGAGATCCTTCCCGATGAGAGGAGAGACATCAACGGACTTCCCATGAACCCGGCAGCAAGAAGCTACCCGCAGGAGTTCATTCAGACAGGTATTTCAGCCATCGACGGCTTGAACACACTGGTCAGGGGACAGAAGCTCCCGATCTTTTCCGCATCCGGTCTGCCTCATGCAGAGCTTGCGGCTCAGATCGCACGTCAGGCAAAGGTTCGCGGAACAGATGAGGCCTTCGCGGTTGTATTTGCTGCAATGGGTATCACTTTTGACGAGTCCAACTATTTCGTGGAGAGTTTCCGTGAGACGGGAGCTATCGACAGGACCGTCCTTTTCATGAATCTGGCAAATGACCCTGCGGTCGAGCGTATTGCGACACCCCGTATGGCTTTGACGGCAGCTGAGTATCTGGCGTTTGAAAAGGGTATGCACGTCCTTGTAATACTGACGGATATCACAAATTATGCAGATGCTCTCCGTGAGGTTTCCGCTGCAAGAAAGGAAGTTCCCGGACGACGCGGATACCCCGGATACATGTACACCGACCTTGCTTCCCTCTATGAAAGAGCAGGACGTCAGGTAGGAAAGAAGGGATCCATCACCATGATCCCGATTTTGACCATGCCCGAGGATGACAAGACTCACCCTATCCCCGACCTGACAGGATATATCACTGAGGGACAGATTATACTTTCGAGAGAACTCTACCGTCGTGGTATCGAGCCTCCCATCGATGTTCTCCCTTCACTTTCCCGTCTGAAGGACAAGGGTATAGGAGAAGGAAAGACCAGAGCCGATCATGCAAATACGATGAACCAGCTGTTTGCTGCTTATTCCAGAGGAAAGGACGCAAAGGAACTGATGATGATCCTCGGAGAAGCGGCTTTGACTGACATAGACAAGCTCTATGCGAGATTTGCCGATGAGTTCGAGCAGAAATATGTAGCCCAGGGCTATCGTACAGACCGTTCCATAGAGGAGACACTGAAGATCGGATGGGATCTTCTCGGTATACTTCCGAGGGCCGAACTGAAGCGTATCAAGGATGAGTTCCTTGACAAGTACTACGAGCCTGCCAAGTAACTAACAGGCGCGAGCAGGAAGGCCCCATACCGAGCACCTACAGGAGCGCAAGGTATGGAAGGTGGCCTGCGGGAGCCTGTACAGTATATATGATCTAGGAGAAAACATGGCATCAAAAGCTATAACCCCTACAAGAATGGAGTTGACGCGCCTGAAGAGAAAGCTTGTCACAACAAGGCGCGGTCACAAGCTCCTCAAAGATAAAAGAGATGAGCTGATGCGTCAGTTCATGGAGATGGTGCGCCAGAACATGGAACTTCGAAAGAAGGTGGAAGAAGGCATTGCCAGGGCAAATAAAAACTTTGTGCTCGCAAAGTCCACCATGTCCGATGAGGCTGTAAAGGTTGCCTTCATGGCGGCAAAGCAGGAGGTATCCCTTGAGGTTTCAGACAAGAATGTTATGTCTGTTGAGATACCTGTCTTTGATACAAAGATGAAGACAAATGATGAAAATGACATTTATTCATATGGCTTTGCTTTTACCTCAAGTGACCTGGATGATGCGGTAAAGAGTCTTTCAGATATCCTGCCCGACATGATGAAGCTTGCGGAGATTGAGAAAGGCTGCCAGCTCATGGCTGCAGAGATCGAAAAGACGAGGCGCCGCGTGAATGCACTCGAGCATGTCCTCATCCCCGAGACGGAGGCAAATATCAAATATATTTCTTCGAAGCTGGATGAGAACGAGCGAAGCACCCAGATCAGACTTATGAAGGTGAAGGATATGCTGCTGGAGGCTGCCCATCACTACAAGGAAAGGGAGGCGAATGGATAAAGCGCCCATTCTCTACAGAAAAAGACTTATCCCGGACGAGTGTGTGCTGTTAAAGGATGACGAGATCCTTTATCATGATAAAGAGATCATCGTTACCAAATGGCGCACACTCCATCCGAAGCATGATCTCGACCACGGATATTCCGCGTACTTTCTGAACGAGGGATACAAGGTCTCAAAATTTCTCTACAATAACGATTCTCTCATTTACTGGTACTGTGATATCATAGATTATGTCTATAATGAAGCCGATGATTCCTATATTTTCAGGGATCTTCTTGCCGACGTCATCGTCTATCCCGACGGCTTTGTCAAGGTTGTGGATCTGGATGAATTTGAGCAGGCTCTCTGCGATGGGCTTCTCACAATGGATGATGTACGAAAGGCGCTGCTCTCTCTCGATGCCCTTCTCACCACCATTTATGACGGAAAATTCGACGTACTCAAGGCTGAGATAGAAAAGAGGATCTGAGAGCGGCTTTAAGGGATACCCGGTACGAAATATATGGAATGAAAGAAGCACAGATGATATCTGTGCTTTTTTTGTGCAAAATAGAACCCTCAAAAACACAGAGAACATGCGGGTTTTGG
>JAFSWJ010000131.1 GCA_017444545.1 Lachnospiraceae bacterium | reverse complement strand
TGATGAGCTTGCAAAGGAATTTGACCTTCGCCTTTTCATCGAAAACAGCCCGGATATCGACCCCGATCCCCTGGCAAATCTCATGGATACCGTAAAGGATGAGCGCATCGGCGTCTGCCTTGACATAGGGCATGCAAACTATTCCGGCACGGCTATTGAGGTGTGGTTTGAGAAATTAAAGGCTCATATCGGGTACCTGCATCTTTCAGATAATAAAGGCAGGTATGACGACCACCTGGCCATAGGTGACGGCGTTGTGGACTGGGAACTGGCGGACCGCCTCTGGAGAGGACTGGGGAGGAAAACTCCCATGACACTGGAGGTCGGAAACATTGACAGCGTGAAAAAGTCCATAGGATTTCTGCGTCAGAACGGATACTTTGGAGTCGTATGATAAAGGAGTCAGACATCATTGAACAGCAAAGAGCTTCTTCAAAAGAGTATAGTTGAGAACATGTCAGAGGCGGTAATGGTCATCGGCTTTGACGGGGCGATAAGCTTTGCAAATCCGGCGGCAGAGGAGATGCTGGGTTTTTCAGAAGACGGGCTTGCGGGGAAAAAATTTGCAGCCCTTTTTTTTGACGATCCTGCAAATGACGGTTTTTCCCAGGCGGTCCTTGATGCGGTATATGAGCGCAATGTGAAGCACCAGTCGCTTGTGGTCTATCACAGAAAGGACAGGGCCATAAATCTGCGTGTGACCTCATCCTACCTGCATGAGGGAAAAGAGCGCATAGGTATTATTATAGTAATGAGCGACCTCACGGAACTGACTGATACCAGGGATGCGTTACGGCGGTTTCTTTCGGATGATATCGTAAAGCAGCTTTTTGATACACCCGAGGGTATGAAGGTCGGAGGAAAAAAACAGGTCCTCACGGTGATGATGAGCGATCTGCGGGGGTTTACGGCAATGAGCGAGAGACTGGATCCTGCAGACCTTGTGCTGATGCTCAATCATTATCTGGGTGAAATGACGGAAGTCATCCAGGAAAACAGGGGTACCATAATAGAATTTATCGGCGACGGGATCATGGCTATTTTCGGAGCCCCCGAGCCTACACAGACCCATGCCACAGATGCGGTGGTCGCTGCGCTTTGCATGCAGGAGCGTATGGAGGAGATCAACAGATGGAACAAAGAACATGATCTTCCCGTACTTGAAATGGGTATAGGCCTCAATACGGGAGAGGTCATAGTCGGAAACCTCGGTTCCGAAAAAAGGACAAAGTACGGAGTCGTTGGAAGCAATGTGAACCTGTGCGGCAGGATCGAAAGCTACACCGTGGGAGGACAGATCCTGATCCCGTCTTCCACATCATCCATGATAGATGCAAAGCTTGAGATCGCAAAAAAGATGACGGTCTATCCGAAGGGTGCAAAGGGTGAGCTGGAGCTTTCGCAGGTTACAGGCATCGGTGAACCCTATGATATCCATGTACAGATGTCCGACAGCATCCTTCAGCAGCTGGATGTTTCAATACCGGTGGGCTTTTTCAAACTGGAGGGCAAGCACGAGATCGCAAGGAAATATTACGGCGGTATCACAGCTGTCTCACGTGACGGCGCCTGTCTTGAAAGCGATACCAAACTTGAGGTATACGACAATATCCAGATAGACGCGGGAGGCAGGCTTTTTTGCAAGGTTACCGATGTGAAGGATGGAGGATACATTCTCCAATATACATCCGTACCCACAGGCTATGCGGCATGGCTCAAGGAAGTCCGGAAAGCCTGACTTTTGCCCGCAGACTCAGGCGGATCCATATCGTACATATTGTTGACATATGTATAAAATTGTGTCAGAATACAGTGTCGGTATGGTGACCTGTGAAGCGGAAGAAACAGCAGAGATCACGACAGGTTCGTGACAGGCAGAGGCACAGTGTTGATATATTCGTCCTTGACAGAACAGGGTGGTTCTGTCAGGGATTTTTTTTCATAACAAGAAACCTGAACATTGTCTGATACAAAGGAGGCACGATTTGAAGATAGTACCTGACATAGACGGGATCAGGCGCATCGCTTCGGAGGGAAACTACAGGGTTTTCCCCGTCAGCTGCGAGATCATGTCGGATTTTACCACGCCCATCGAGACGGTGCGTGTATTAAAAAATGTTTCAAAGCACTGCTTTCTGCTTGAATCCGCAAAGGCGGACGACAGGTGGGGCAGATATACCTTTCTCGGATATGATCCGAAATTCAGCATTACCTGTCTTGACGGAAATATCCGCATCGGAAATGTCACCCAGAAGACGACGGATCCTGCCGCCTGTATCAGGCAGGTGCTCTCTGATTATACAAGTCCGAAGGTGGAGGGACTGCCTCCTTTCACGGGGGGTCTTGTCGGATATTTTGCTTTTGACCATTTAAAATACAGCGAGCCGACGGCACTGCGGACCGTGGAGGATAACGAGGGCTTCATGGATGTTGACCTGATGTTTTTTGACAAGGTCATCGCCTTTGACAAC
>JAFSWJ010000130.1 GCA_017444545.1 Lachnospiraceae bacterium | reverse complement strand
CTTTACCGGAAACCCTGCCTCCTTCACAAGCCTCAAAAGCTCCGCCTTTCTCTTTTCATACTCCTCACTGCTGTCCATGTTCGGATTGTAAAAAAGCAGGGTCATGTCAAAATACTTTGTCAGATATTCCATGCAGTAAGATGAGCAGGGTGCGCAGCATACATGAAGCAGCAGCTTCGGTCTTATCCCGGACTCCTCAATTTCCTTTATTATCCCGTCAAGTTCTTTCTGGAAATCTCTTTTATTCATAGCTTTGCGATATCGATGAGCTCCAGCTCTCTTTCGGCATTTTCGGTCTCCATGGCAGTCAGCAGCGCGTTCACGGTATCAAGCGCGGTCAGGCAGGTGATGCCCGTCTCTATGGAGAGACGCCGTATAATAAAACCGTCCCTGTTTTTATTAAAGCCCTGGGTAGGTGTATCCACCACAAGATCGATCCTGTGACCCAGGATCAGGTCCTCGATGTTCGGGGATTCCTGATGGATATTGTTTACCTTGAGAGCGTTCACCCCGTTGTTTACAAGGAAGTTTGCAGTGCTCCTTGTGGCATAGATCTTGTAGCCCAGCGCCTCAAACCGCCTTCCGATGTTGACGATCTCGGGCTTGTCCGCATCCTTTACGGTGATGATGACCTGCCTGTGCTTTGGCAGGCTGATGCCGGCTCCCAGGAATGCCTTGTACAAAGCTTCGTTCATATCCCTTGAGATGCCCAGGCATTCTCCCGTGGATTTCATTTCAGGACCAAGGCTTGTCTCCGCATCCTGTATCTTTTCAAAGGAGAATACGGGCATCTTGATGGCAAAATAGTCAGCCGCCTTTTGAAGTCCCGGCTCATAGCCAAGCTCCCTTATGGTCTTTCCCATTATGACATTTGCAGCCAGATCCACTATGGGAATACCCGTGACCTTGCTGATATAGGGCACTGTCCTTGAGGATCTGGGATTGACCTCTATGCAGTATACATCATCTCCCATGGCGATGAACTGTATGTTTATCATTCCCCTGACATCCAGCGCCTTTGCAAGCCTTTCCGTATAATCAGCGATGGTCTCCTTTGCCTTTTCGGAGATCGTCGGCGCGGGATAGATGGAGATGCTGTCTCCCGAGTGGATGCCTGCTCTTTCGATATGCTCCATTATGCCCGGGATCAGTATGTCCTTTCCGTCGCATACCGCATCCACCTCTATCTCCTTGCCCATCATGTATTTGTCAACGAGGATGGGATGATCCTGTGCGATCCTGTTTATGATACCGATAAACTCGTTTATCTCTTCGTCATTAAAGGCTATCCTCATGCCCTGTCCGCCAAGCACATATGAGGGTCTGACAAGCACCGGATAACCCAGGTCGTTTGCGGCCTTTATGGCATCCTGTGCGGTAAAGACCGTATGGCCTGCGGGACGTCTGATCCCGGTTTCATTCAATACTTCGTCAAACAGCTCCCTGTCCTCTGCCTTGTCCACGTTTTCCGCAGAGATCCCGAGGATCTTCACTCCCATCTCCATGAGAGCCTGGGTCAGCTTGATGGCCGTCTGTCCTCCAAACTGCACCACTGCTCCGTCAGGCTTTTCCACATCGACTATCGCCTCCACATCCTCCTGGGTCAGAGGCTCAAAATAGAGCTTGTCTGCTATGTCAAAATCCGTGGAAACGGTCTCGGGATTGTTGTTCACTATAATGGTCTCATAGCCTGCCTTGCTGAAAGCCCAGGTTGCATGCACACTGCAGTAATCAAACTCGATACCCTGTCCTATCCTGATGGGTCCGGAACCGAGCACCAGAACCTTTTTCTCTTTTCCCGTAGGCTGGATCAGAGGACTTTCATCCTCACCTCCGTATACGGAATACATATAGGGTGTTTCTGCTTCAAACTCCGCGGCGCAGGTGTCCACCATCTTGAAGGCAGGCAGGATCCCGTATTCCTTTCGAAGTTCCTTTATCTTTTTCCCGTATTTTCCCGAAAGCTTTCCGATGAGATGATCGGGAAACTCCTGTCTCTTTGCCCTTTTCAAAAGCTCGGGAGTAAGCTCCTCATTTTTAAGCCTCATCTCCGTATCCACCAGGGATGCGATCTTGTCGATGAACCACTTGTCTATCTTTGTGATCTCATTTATCTTTCTGGTATCGATGCCCTTTCTGACAGCCTCTGCTATGGCATAGATCCTCCTGTCATCCACCACCTCCAGCTTCCGCAAAAGCTCCTCCCTGGTATATTTTGAAAAATCCACCGAAAGGAGACTGTCCACATTCTGCTCCAGGGATCTGATGGCCTTCATCAGCGCGCCCTCGAAATTATCGCAGATGCTCATCACCTCTCCGGTAGCCTTCATCTGTGTCGAAAGCGTCCTCTTTGCGGTTATGAACTTGTCAAAAGGAAGTCTCGGGATCTTTACCACGCAATAGTCCAGAGCCGGCTCAAAGCTTGCATATGTCTTTCCCGTGATGGCATTGTTGATCTCATCCAGCGTATATCCCAGTGCGATCTTTGCCGCAACCTTTGCGATGGGATATCCCGTGGCCTTTGATGCCAGTGCGGAGGATCTTGAAACTCTCGGATTGACCTCTATCACACAGTATTCAAAAGATGTAGGATGGAGCGCAAACTGGACATTGCAGCCTCCCGTGATCTGAAGCTCGTCTATGATCTTCAATGCCGCTGTACGCAGCATCTGGTATTCCTTGTCCGAAAGAGTCTGGCTGGGAGCGACCACTATGGAATCTCCCGTATGCACACCCACGGGATCCAGGTTTTCCATGTTGCAGACAGTGATGACATTTCCCGCACTGTCCCTCATGACCTCGTACTCTATCTCCTTCCAGCCTGCAATGGACCTTTCAACGAGCACCTGTCCCACACGTGACAGACGCAGGCCGTTTGACAGGATTTCCCTGATCTCCTCCTCGTTGTGGGCTATTCCTCCGCCGGAGCCTCCCAGTGTATATGCGGGACGCAGCACCACGGGATAACCGATCTCCCTTGCAAACTTCACTCCGTCCTCTATGTTTTCAACCACGAGGGAAGGCGCCACCGGCTGCCCTGCCTTTTCCATGGTGTTTTTAAATTCCAGTCTGTCCTCCGCTTTTTTGATGGTCTGTGAAGTGGTACCGATGAGCTTCACATTGTGGCTTGCCAGAAAGCCTGACTCCTCAAGCTCCATTCCAAGATTCAGTCCCGCCTGTCCGCCAAGAGTCGGCAGTATGCTGTCCGGCTTTTCTTTTATTATGAGCTCCTCGAGGATCTTTACCGTCAAAGGTTCTATGTATACCTTGTCAGCTATGTCGCCGTCCGTCATGATGGTCGCGGGATTTGAGTTGATGAGGACGACCTCGACACCCTCCTCCTTGAGCGCGCGGCATCCCTGCGTGCCCGCGTAGTCAAATTCGGCTGCCTGTCCTATGACTATGGGTCCCGAGCCGATCACCAGTACCTTTTTGATATCCTTATTCCTTGGCATCTTCAGGCACCCTCCTTTCCATCGATCATATCGAGGAACCTGTCAAAGAGGAACCCCGTATCCACAGGTCCCGGACAGGCCTCCGGATGAAACTGGACCGTAAATATCCTTTTATCCGTATAATCAAGACCTTCAACGGTCCCGTCGTTTACATTGATGAATGATGCCTTTGCGACACCCTCCGGGATCTTTGTTTCATCCACCACATAGCCGTGATTCTGCGAGGTGATGTAAACCCGTCCCGTTGCCAGATCCTTCACCGGATGGTTGGCTCCCCTGTGCCCGTATTTCATCCTGTGGGTATCGCCGCCCGTTGCCAGGGCCATGAGCTGGTGTCCCAGGCAGATGGCAAAGATCGGTATGTCCGTATCATAGAGCTTTTTGATCTCTTTTATTATGCTTTCACACTCCTTGGGATCTCCCGGTCCGTTTGAGATCATGATGCCTTCAAAGCCGCCCTCAATGATCTCCTCTGCTTTTGTGAGAGCCGGAAATACGGTGACTTCGCACCCTCTTTTCACCAGGTTCAGGGCTATGTCTTTTTTTGTTCCCACATCAAGGAGGGCTATCCTGCGTCCCTTTCCGATGGTCCTCCTTTCGCTGCAGGTGACCTTTTCCACGACCTTTCCCGTGGTATAGGCTTTCAGCTTCGGTATGATATCGTCGATCACATGATCCTCATCCGTGGTGATCATTCCGTTCATTGTCCCCTTTTCGCGCAGGATCTTTGTCAGCTGTCTGGTATCTATCCCGGCAATCCCCGGTATGTCATATTTTGTCAGAAAATCCGATATGGTTCCCTCGGATCTGAAGTTGCTGTCCTTTTCCGAGATCTCCTTTACGATATATCCGTCGACCCAGGGCCTTTGCGCTTCCATGTCCTCATAGCATATACCGTAGTTTCCGATCATGGGATAGGTCATGCATACAGCCTGACCCGCATAGGACGGATCGGTCAGGATCTCGAGATAACCCGTCATCGAGGTGTTAAAGACTATCTCGCTTATTATCTCTTTTCTGGCTCCGATGGAGACTCCCGTGAAAACGGTGCCGTCTTCGAGGATCAAAAATGCTTTCATATCATCCTCCGCAAAATATTATTATTCAAAAAGCCTGCGTCCCAATGTCATTAAGTTAAGCATTCCGGGTATTGGTTCCTGCTCGCGCATTTAGTGTACGAACAGCTTAACTTAATGACATTTGCTATTACTTGCAATTTACGATAACAAGCCGGCAGTCACATTCGGTTTCGAATGCAACGACCGGCTTTGGTCAACCCTTTATGCTCTGTTGTGGTTTATGAGACAACCGTCGGTGATGATGCTTCTTTCCTTGTCGGTCAGACTTCCAAGGGTCAGCACAAATTCCTTCATCTGCCCGTCCTTTACGGTGTAGGCCTTTATCTCATCCGTCTTTTCCTTCACTGCCTTTTTGATGTCAGGTATGAAGATGTAATCAAGATTTGAAAAAGGAAGGTCTCCTTCTTTTATTATGAAAGGCAGCATTCCCCAGTTGATGAGATTGCTGCGGTAACGCTTCGTGGCATATTCATGCGCCAGATTTGCCCAGCCGCCAAGTACCTTTTGCACCGATGCCGCCTGCTCTCTGGCAGATCCGTCACCGGGTTTTCTGGCAAAGATCGTTGAACCTATGCCGGTGTTTGCAAGATCGGCTCCCTCAAATCTCTTTTTCACACATTCCCAGACTTCCTTCAGTCCCGCTTCACCGTTTATCATCTCCTGAGCTTTTCCGGCCGACTCTTCCCTTGCCTTTTCAAACTGATGCACATGCTTTGCCCTTCCCACATATTCGGGATCTCTCCTTGAAAGCGCAAATTCCGCAAGTCCCAGAGGATTTGAACGGAAGGAGGAAGTCTCTCCCGAAGGGATGAGTTCGTCCGTTGTGGTCACCGGATCATGGATCTCCGAAACCACCTTCAAAAGGAGGTTGTCGGTCAGTGCCGGCATTGCAGGCCAGTCCTTGATGTTCGGTCCCATGATCAGTTCTTCCTTCGGATCGGCCTTTCCCTTTGAATCAAAGACTCTCCTGTCGTAGATCGCAGAGTCAAAATGATATTTATATTTTCCAAACTTCACATCGAGTTTGTCGGCTCCGGTAAGTATGCCCTTGTTTGCGGCCGTTGCGGCAATGGATCTTGCATCCATCAGCGCCACGGATGAAACCTGGCCGTTCTGCACCTTTGAGCCTTCCCTGTTGGGGAAGTTTCTCGTGGAATGCCTGATGGAAAAGGCGTTGTTTGCCGGGGTATCTCCTGCTCCAAAGCAGGGTCCGCAAAAGCAGGTCTTGATCACCACTCCCGCGTCTATGAATTTTGACATCGAGCCGTTCTTTACAAGCTCCGCATATATGGGCATGGATGCAGGGTAGACACTCATGGTGAACTCCCTGTTTCCTATGTCTGCTCCGTCAAGTATGTCTGCGGCTGCACACAGATTTTCAAATCCGCCTCCCGCACAGCCTGCTATGATGCCCTGATCCGTACAGAACTTTCCGTCCTTTACCTTTCCGTTAAGGTCAAAATCCACCTTGTCTCCAAAGGCTGTCTTT
>JAFSWJ010000129.1 GCA_017444545.1 Lachnospiraceae bacterium | reverse complement strand
TCCCTATGTTTACGGATATTCCACCATTGAGACACCGATCAAAAATGATGTTCAGATCGCTGACGAGATGATCGAGGAAAGCTTTGGAAAGGAAAATTTCGCGGCGCTGGTGGTTCCGGCGGGAGACTACGCAACGGAAAGGAGACTTTCCATAGAGCTTGAGAACATGAAAGAGGTGGATCATGTCCAGGGTCTTTCAAATACCGAGGCTATAGGCGGCTATATGCTCACCGACAAACTCACTGCCAGGCAGTTTTCCGAACTTCTGGGTATTGATTATGATGTGGCAAGGCTTGCATACACAGCCTATGCCGTAAACGATGAAAACTATGCAAAGGTCATAAACGGTCTCTCAAACTACAGCGTTCCCCTGATCGATATGATCATGTTTGTATATGATGAGGTCGAGGAAGGGTACGTGACTCTCGACCCGGATATGTATGATACCTTAAAGAGCGCCCATGATCAGATGAAGCTGGCGCTTGACCAGCTGCAGGGAGAAAACTTCAGCAGGATGCTTGTCTACATGAAGCTGCCCCAGGAGGGAAAGGAAACCTTTGATTTCCTTGATACCATGAAGGAGACAGCGCAGAAATATTATCCCGAAGGACAGATCTTTGTGGCGGGAGAGTCCACCAGCCAGTACGATCTCAAAAAGACCTTTGATACGGACAATATAGTGGTCAGTGTGGTTTCCATCCTGGCGGTGCTGGCAGTACTGCTTTTCACCTTCCTTTCAGCCGGCATGCCGGTCCTCCTCATCGTAGTGATACAGGGGGCGATATGGATGAATTTCTCCTTCCCCTATCTTCAGGGAAACAATCTGTTTTTCATGAGTTACCTCATAGTCAGTTCCATTCAGATGGGTGCAAACATCGATTATGCCATCGTCATATCCGGCAGATATCTGGAACTGAAGGACAGGATGAGCAAAAAGGATGCCATCATAGACACCATGAATTTTGCCTTCCCCACCATCATCACTTCGGGAACCATGATGGCCCTTGCAGGTGTGGCGATCGGAGCCATGACCTCCGATGCGGCCATCTGTTCCATAGGACAGTGTCTCGGACGGGGTACCATCATTTCCATCATCCTTGTCATGTTTGTGCTTCCGCAGCTTTTGCTGATGGGAGAAAAGGTCATCGACATGACATCCTTCAAGGTTTCCGTGCCTATAAAGCTCAACAGGAATTTCGGAGTCATGAGGGTGGACGGCTTTGTTCAGGGACAGTTCAACGGGACCATAGTCGGTGAACTTCACGGCGTTGTCACCGGGGAGATGAATGCCCTTGTCAGATCCGGAAACATAACCATGCTTGAGCAGGAACAGGCACCGGAGAAAACGGAAGCCGGAGAGGAAAAGCCTGCACGGATCAGCGGGAATGATACCGGAAAAAATGAGATCATCGAAAAAGAGATCGCAAATGATGATATGAACGGAAAAAAGATCACGGAAACGGCAGAGATGACGGATGTTGCAGATCTGCTGCCGGACAGGGTTCCCACAAAGGTCCCTCTCCCGGAAAGGAGGGACAATGAGTAAAAGGAACGCACACATAAAAGCAGTCACAGCGGTCATCCTCTGCCTGGAAATGATCCTTTCCGGATCCTTCCTGCCTGTGTATGCGGCAAAGGGATCAGATATGGTCACTGCCGGTGAAGCTTCGGTCGAAATAGCGCTCACACCGGATGAGGTGACAAAAAACGAGTCCATCGTCGAGGAAAGGCTTTCACAGGCATCGACGGATGCGTTTTCCGGAAATGACGGTGAAGAGGGGCAGGACGGCAGGAGATGGGAGGTCATCACCATCCATACGGATGATGATCTCAAGGAGCTGGCAAAGAACTGTGCTCTTGATACCTGGTCAAAGGATAAATATGTCCTCCTCGAAGAGGATATCAGACTCATAAATTCTGACTTTACCACTATACCTGTATTCAACGGTATCTTTGACGGCAACGGTCACAGGATCTCGGAGTATTCCTACAGCGGGGACGGGTATGTGACCGGGCTTTTCAGGTATATCGGAAAGGATGGTGTGGTAAAGGATCTGGAACTTTTCGGTGACATCACCGCCGTTGATGACAAGCAGATCACAGGTGGTTTTTGCGGCATCAATCAGGGTGTCATCAGAAACTGTACCTTTGAGGGAAAGATAAAGGGAAAGACCACCACCGGAGCCATGGCTGCCATAAACGAGGTCAGCGGGCTTATCGGCTTTTGCAGGAATGAAGGAAAGATCACGGGCTATTATTATACGGGAGGCATAGCGGGAAAGAACTACGGTACCATATCCGATTCCGAAAATGAGGGGAGCCTCAACAACAGTGTTGAGTGGGTCAGCGAGGAGGATGAGATGAGTACCGGCGCAAAGCTGCTTGAAAGCCTTAAGGGAGGAAATACCGATGAGAACCCTCTGGTAAATACCGGCACGGATACCGGTGGTATCGCAGGCATCTCAAAGGGAAGCATCATCAGGTGCAAAAATTCCGGGACTGTGGGTTATGAGCATACAGGGTATAATACGGGCGGTATAGCCGGGCGCCAGTCTGGCATCATAGCCATGTGCGAAAACGAAGGAAGGATATACGGCAGGAAGGATATCGGAGGCATAGTGGGCCAGATGGAGCCGCACCTTGAACCGGATGATGTCCAGTCACTGACCGAAGCCGTGGACAAACTCCATGATCTGGTGGATGTGACCATAAACAACGCGGACGGCAATGTGGATGTACTGGATGTGGATCTGGACAATCTGACGGGATATGCAAACGGTGCTGTGGATACGACCAATGCCATGTCTGACCAGTTCAAGACCTTCATGAATTCCAACATGGATACCGTAAATACCCTTGCAGGGAGAGTCAGGCATATATCGGGCATGATGCCGGGGATCTTTGACAGCCTGGAAAGGGCTGCAGGTGATATGTCCGATGTAAATGATGATCTGAAGAAACTGATAAAGGATCTTGATATCATAGACAAGCTTTCGGAAAACGATGCCTCAGCCTTTAACGATGCTTTGGCAAAGATCAGCGAAAACCGTGCAAAATATGATGATGCGACTTCAAGGATGAAGGAAGATGTCAGGGATCTTGAAAAAGCCATATCTGACAATGACGTGGCAGCCATATCGGAATGCAATGCAAGGCTTGCCAAAGATACTGCGGATGCGGCAGAAGCCGCGGATCAGATCGCAAAGCAGCTTGATATCATATATACCATCACAAAGCCATATCTGGGTGAGGCCGGAAAGTCGCTCAGTGAAAACATCGCCAGAACCAACTCGGACATGAAGGACATGATAGATGAACTGAGATCTGCCACCAGGTCCACCAGGGGAGTCTTTGATTATATAAACTCGCAGTCGGAACTTCGGGCTACAAAACTCGGCAGTGACTGGGACAACAGCAAAAATCTGCTGAGCACCCAGCTGAGCGGAGTCTTTGATGCGGTAAATTCTCTGGGTGAGCATTCAAAGAATACCTCGCATCAGACTAATTCGGATCTGGCAGCAGTCAATGACCAGCTGAACGTGGTCTTTCATATCCTGGCCGACGACATAGACGGACTGGGCAAACCTAAAGATGCGATCGAAAAGATATATACCGATGTTTCGGATGTGATGATCGAAAGTATCACCTCGGGCAGGACCGATAACTGTATGAATTCCGGGATCGTCCGGGGGGATATAAACATCGGCGGTATCTGCGGAGCCATGGATGTGGATGACAATGATCCCGAGCAGAATGCCGCGGGAGATGCGGATTATTCTCCGGGTGAAAAGTATCTGCTCAAAAATATCATCTGTGACTGCAGGAATACGGGTGAGATAGAAAGCAAAAAGGACGGTGCCGGCGGCATTGTCGGCTATATGGCACAGGGTATCGTGACCTCCTGCGAGGGCTACGGTCTCATAGAGAGCACAGAGGGAGGATATGCCGGCGGCATAGCGGGACAGTCTCATTCGATCATCCGCAACAGCTGGGTCCTTGCCTGCATAGGCGGAAAAAACAATGTGGGAGGCATCGCCGGATACGGCACAACTCTTGCGGATAATATCTGCATGCCCACCTTTACCCAAAAAGGCAGCAGGTTCGGCTCCATAGCGGGGCAGGTACAAAGAGATGATGAAACGGGAGAGGCAGGGCTTGCAGTGGTCTCGGGAAACCGGTTCGTAAATGATGAGATAAACGGCATAGACGGGGTCAGCTACCGGGGTATCGCCGAGCCCGCAGACTACCGGGATCTTTTGCAAAGCCCCATGATACCAAAGGAATTTTCCCATCTGAAGGTGAAATTCCGTATCATCGATGAGGATGCAGAAGATGACAGTGTGAAAAGGCTTGGAGAGCAGGAGGTGCCCTACAGGGCGGATCTTTCGGAACTGTCATATCCGGTGCCGGAGGAAAAAGAGGGATACTATGTCACATGGCCGGATCTTTCGGGACAGCTGATGACCGGCGTGAGGATCGTTGAGGGAGAGTACATAAAAACCGTCAAGGTCGTGGAAAGCGTTGAGACTTATCCGGATACCGAAAGACCGCTTGCATATATTGACGGAACATTTGAAAGAGAGACTGCATTGAGTGCAGGGATTCTCAAAGAGCCTTCGTTTGAAGAAAACCTGGCATCAAAGCTGAAGGACAACATCATGGATGTGTTTGGAAAGCATGCAAAGCATCCGGTCAAACAGATAACCTACAGTTACGCCATAGCAGGTACAAAAGATCACGCATCTGCGGATTATAAGCTCAGGCTTTATAATCCCTGCGGGAAAAAGGCAAAGATATACAGATACGAAGACGGGAAATTCACATTGTGTGAGACAAGGCTTCGCGGAGCCTATGCCGAGACCGATGCATCAGGTACATCCGGCATCTATGTGATCAAAGGTTTCTGATCCTGAATTCCCTTTCGGCCTCGCGCTTTGCATCCTTTTGGGCGATGGACTGCCTTTTGTCGTAGAGCTTCTTGCCCTTGCACAGTCCTATCTTCAGCTTGACCCTCCCGTGTTTTAGGTATACCTCCAAAGGCATGAGGGTATAGCCTTTTTCGGACAGTTGTCCGTTAAGCTTCATTATCTCTTTTTTATGGGCGAGGAGCCGCCTTGTCCTCAGGGGGTCCTTATTAAAGATATTGCCCTTTTCGTAGGGTGATATGTTCATCCCGTCTATGATCAGCTCGTCTTTCTGTACATGTATATAGGACTCGCGGATGCTGCACTTTCCCTGACGGACGGATTTGACCTCCGTTCCGGCAAGCTCTATCCCAACCTCCAGTTCCTCCACGACGAAATAATCAAAATATGCTTTTTTGTTCTTTGCGATGACCTTTACGGGCTCGTTCATCTTTGAGGGCATGTCAGCCTCCTTTCAGCCTTTTGATTATATATCGTATCCTTCTCATTATCAAATGTGGGACAGGGGACGTTTCTCTGTCCCACTTTTATGTCAACC
>JAFSWJ010000128.1 GCA_017444545.1 Lachnospiraceae bacterium | reverse complement strand
TTGTTGGGGAAGGGCAGGATCAGAACCTTGGTCCTGTCGCTGATGGCACCTGAAAGCTTTTCCGGTGTGAGCCTGAACTCGTCCTTTTCCTCCAGCTCAACTATGACGGGTTTTCCTCCCGCCAGAATGGCGCAGGGCTCATAGGAAACGTAGCTCGGCTGGGGTATGATGACCTCATCTCCGGGATTGATGAGGGCGCGAAGTCCCATGTCGATGGCTTCGCTGCCGCCGACGGTGATCAGGACCTCTTCCTTTGGCGCATAGGTCACATTTGTGCTTTTTGCAATGTATTTTGAGATCTCGCGGCGAAGCTCCAACAGACCGGAGTTTGAGGTGTAAAAGGTCCTTCCCTTTTCAAGCGAATAGATGCCTTCGTCTCTGATATGCCAGGGCGTGTCAAAATCCGGCTCGCCGACTCCCAGGGATATGGCATCCTTCATCTCGGAAACTATATCAAAAAATTTTCTGATGCCCGAAGGCTTCATGTCACGGACTACTGAGGCTATGGGATCTTTCATGGCGTGATCAGCATCCTTTCATCCTCGTATTTCTTTGCAAGTATGGTCCCGTTCACCTTGTACTTTCTCATGATGAAATGGGTGGCACAGCTGAGGACCGATTCCAGGGCCGAGAGCTTTTCGGAAACAAACCTTGAGACTTCCTTTAATGTCTGTCCCTCCATGATAACCATGAGGTCAAAGCCTCCGGATATGAGATATACCGAATCCACCTCGGCAAATTTGTAGATCCTTTCCGCTATGACATCAAAGCCCTGTCCTCTCTGGGGCGTGACCCTCACCTCTATGAGGGCGGTGACCTTCTGTTCATCCGTTTTGTCCCAGTCGATGAGGGTGTGGTATCCGCAGATGATGCCCTCTTTTTCCATATCGGACATCTCGTTTGCCACATCGGTCTCATCCACTCCGAGGCGGATGGCCAGATCTCCCAGATCCACCCTTCCGTCGTGCTCAATGGACTTTAATATCCTCTGCCTGAGTTCATTTATCTCGTTTTGCATTGTATGTCTCCCTTTGCTTTTTTTCGGATTCTATGCGCGAAGCCGGTGTGAGATACCGTCTTTCCGTGCCTTTCACAAGGAGCCTGTCCCTGTCCTTTGTCTCGTAGCCTATGATACCGGCGGCTATGCCCTTTTCCTGCAGCTTCCGGATAATAAGATCTGCCTTTTCCCCCTCAGCCGTGAACAGAAAACAGCCTGTGCTGTCATCCTCGTAGGGATTGATGTCAAGGCAGTCCGCTATCTCTATGGTCTCCTGGAGAATGGAAAGTGACGGCGCATCTATCCTCATGCCGCAGGACATCTGCTCTCCCAGTTCCCAAAGAGCTGCGTAAATCCCGTCCTTTCCCGCTTTGATCATGTTTTGCACCCCTCTGTCTTCAAGGATGCTTCCCGTGATCTTTGCAGCCTCTGAGGGATCATAAGCCGGTACACTGTCAAGGAAGCTGTGTGAAAACCGTTTCAGGAGGCTTTCCTTTTCGTTTTCAAGCAGGGTCATGGTTCCGGCAAGTCCGGCAAAGCCGGTCATTATTATCATTGTGACTGACCGTCGCCCTGTTCTGCAGTGTTTTCGGGTGCAACCTCCGCATCCTGAGGTGCCGCCGCCTGCTGACCCGCAAGGGCAGAGGCTCCTCCGTCGATGGCAACCGACGCGGCCACTGCCTTGCAGTAGGCTATGGACTGGGTCGCTATCGCAGCGCTGATGGCTGACTGGGTCACCGGATTTGAGGTTGCGGTTCCCATGGTGAGTGTTGCGGGAACTGCATTGTATTTTGAGGAATTGACCTTGATCCTGTCCTTTTCCTCTCCGTTTACCTTGACTATCTTCCAGAATTCGGACTTGTAGCCCACGTGAGCCGACTGGCCCTTGGCATAGCCTGCAGGCTGTGAGGAATCTGCTATAACCTTTTCTCCAACAGGCGCTGTCGTCTCCAGATCCACACTCTCAAAGGAGAGCTTGCGCGCAGGGTCCCTGGTCTCCACTCCATAGATCGTGAAGGTGATGGTCTTTTCCGGACTTGTTGATCCTTCTATATATATGGGATATTCCAGGTTGTTTGTAAATTTGAAATCCTTGCCGCCGCTTTCGGCTATTGCCGCATCGGCCGAATGATCCACATAGTTTACTACCATGGAATGATTGTGTCTCTCATCCACCTGAAGCTCGGCCCGAAGCACTGCCTGATAAAGGGTGGTGCTCACCTGGCAGATACCGCCTCCGAAGCTTTCGACGACCACACCGTTGAGGTAGGAGCCTGCCAGGGCATAGCCGTTTGCCTCCGTGAAGGGAGTGATACAGTCAAGCACCGAAAGCTGCTCTCCCGGAAACAGAGTCCTCCCGTTTACGAGACTGCAGCCGTTTGAAACATTGGTAACCCTGTCCTTTCCCGAGGAGGTGAATTTTGTTGTGAAGGTTCCGAGCACGTCCTTTACCTTTGCAAGTTTTTCGGGATCTCCCTTCGGATACTCCATATCAACCTTCATCTCAAGGCTTGCAGGTGATCCGTTAAAGGATGTGGCCATGAAATCCTCTATGATCTTTGCCGACTCGGCGACGTTTACGGTCCTGCCGTTCTGTCCTCCGACCACGGTGAATTCGCCGTTTTCACGCTTCAGGGTCGCATCCTCTGCAGGTGTGTCAAAGGCAGAGCACTGCGTCTCGACAACCCGTCTGACGGAGGTATCATCCGCCTTGCAGGCAACAGGGAATACCTTGTTTGTGCGCTTCAGGTCTGAGATGTCCTTGAAGCGCTTTATTATGTTACCCTGCTTGCAAAGACCCATCGCTTCATCAATGATCTCTTTGTTCGTCCAGGTCAGTCCCAGCTCGTGCGCCGTTACAGGAACCGAGCTTTCTCCGACCCTCAGCTCTATATTTGCCTGACCCAGGCTTTTGACGTACTGCTCTACGGCTGACTGAGCCTGAGCTGCAGTCATCCCGGACAGTTCAACGGGACCTGCAAATACCCCGGGCTTGATCGTATCTGTCGCGGAATATACTTTTTTTTGTTCGACTCCTGAGACCCCGCTGTCTGCGCTCTGCTCCTGCTCATCGTCCCCGGAGGGGCTGCTGCTGTGAGCTCCTGCACCCAGACCGTCAAGCACCGACATCCCGCCGCCTGCAAGCGCAGTGACCGTCATGCCTGACATGAGTATCACGCTCAGGATAATACATAAAAACTTCTTCATTTCAATCCTCTTTATGGTATATTATTAGGAGACATCATCAAGGTACGTAAAAGAGATTTACGCACACAGGAATAACAAGAGCCAGGACCAGGATCGCTATTATTATCCCGGTGAAGACCCTCCTGTTTTTGCCCTGGAACCATTTGAACATTTTTTCATAACCTCCCGAAAGGAAAAACCATGCGGTTTCCCCCTGTTTTTATTATAATAGTAGTTGTCGCGCTCTTTTTCAAGGTGTTTATGAGCCGTTCGATGAAAAAATACGATCCGAACGCCGAGTTTCTGGCGCTTGAGAAAAAAGCCGACAGCACTCCGAAAAAGAACATCGACGATCTGCCGTACATAAATGTCAGCTCTGCAGAGCTCCCCCTTGATGTCCCCACGGAAAACGAGGAAACAAAGGAACGTCAGTATAATATACGCTCTCTTGAGGGAAAAAAGATACTGAACTTCACGGGTGTGTCAAACACGGAGCTGAAGCTTGCCTACGGCGCTCCGAACATCTATTTCCTGCAGTCCTGTGACATGAACTATACCAGGCTTGTGCAGAATCTTTCAAGGCTTGCGGAGGATTATCTGAATGAGGGCCATGAGAATGAGGCAAAAGTGCTTCTCGAATTCGGGGTCAGCATAGGAAGTGATGTCAAAAAGAACTATACTCTTTTGGCGGATATCTACCAAAAGAGCGGTGAGACTGAAAAAATATCCGGGCTGAAGGAAGCAGCCCGGAATATCAATTCTCTTTCAAAAGACGGCATATTGAAGGCTCTGGAAAGCGCCGCTCCCTCACAGGAGCCGGCATCCTAAAACCTGTTGATCGTATCTTCGCTGTCGTCCGTTGTCTTGTCTATGGCCCTTATCACCACATAGTAGCTGTATTTGTCATTTACCGCTATCCTGACGCGGCTTCCCACCTTTTTTCCCATGATGGCTTTTCCGATGGGTGATTCGTTTGAGATCATGTTTTTGATGGAATTTCCCCGGATGGAGGTCACTATTTTGAAGGTCTGTTCCTCGTCATCCTCTTCAAAATATACTGTAACCGTATTGTTCAGACCCACCTCGTCTTTTTTTGATCTGTCCGAGATTATCTCGGCAGTCCTCAGCAATCCCTCCAGGTAGCTGATGCGGCTTTCGTTTTCATTCTTTGCTTTTTTTGCGGCATAGTATTCGAAATTTTCACTGAGGTCTCCCTGCGCTCTGGCCTCCTGGACCTCTTTGATGAGCTGTTTCCTGACGTTCAGTTTTCTGTCCTCGATCTCTGCCTTTATCTTTTCAACGTCATTTTTTGTAAGCTTTTCCCTTGCCATATATCCTCCTGCCTTCCTTTCGGCGGCTGTACGAATCATCTCACACTTCGTGCTCGATGATGGGCAGTCGCCAAAGTGCCCGCTTTGTGTGCAAGCACCCAGCGTGCACCTTGGCTCGTTGCCTTCACAAAAAAGCGGGCTCATCAGAGCCCGCTTGAAAAAAATCTGTCTTAGTTTGTGATCGTAAGTGATGTCTCCTTGTCGAAGATGTGGATCTTTTCGACATCCATCGCAAACTTGACTGTATCGCCGGGTCTTGCTGTGGTCCTGGGATCAACACGAGCCGTGATCGGGAACTCTTCCAGATCGAAATACAGGAAAACTTCCGCTCCAAGGAGCTCGTATACCTTGATCGTTGACTCAAATACTGCTTCCTGAGGAAGGGTATTGATGGTCATTTCCGAATCATAAACATTCTCGGGACGGATGCCGAAGGTTACGGTCTTTCCGTCATAGCCGCCTTCAATGAGCTTCTTTGACTTTGCGGGAGGAAGAGGGATGTTGTGTCCGGCAACCTTGAGGTTTGCCTTGTCACCGTTTACCTCAACAACCGCATCAAGGAAGTTCATCTGAGGTGATCCCATGAAGCCTGCAACAAAGAGGTTTCCGGGCTTCTCATAGAGATTCTGGGGAGTATCAACCTGCTGTACCACGCCGTCCTTCATAACAACGATCCTGGTACCAAGTGTCATAGCCTCTGTCTGGTCGTGTGTAACGTAGATGATGGTTGTTCCCAGCTTCTGGTGAAGCTTTGCGATCTCTATTCTCATCTGCACACGGAGCTTTGCATCGAGGTTTGAAAGAGGCTCGTCCATAAGGAATACCTTAGGATTACGGACTATAGCACGTCCCATGGCAACCCTCTGTCTCTGTCCGCCGGAGAGAGCCTTCGGTTTTCTGTCGAGGAGCTTTGTCAGATCGAGGATCT
>JAFSWJ010000127.1 GCA_017444545.1 Lachnospiraceae bacterium | reverse complement strand
TCACCCTCCTGTTAAATGGATGTTTTATTTGATTACCGTATTGCATTATATAAGTATTTTTGTATGGGGTCAACCATAAAATTTTCGTCCGGAGGGCATGGTTTCGGATGTGGATTTGTATCAGGATCATTATTAGGCGGCGGTTTATGTGTTATAATGTGCCTATGACAAAGAAGATAAAAAATTTTGACCTGAAACAGATAGCGGAGTCCGGGCAGTGTTTCCGGATGAAGATGACGGATGAAAGCCACGCTGTGGTCATTGCAAAGGACAGGGTGCTCGAGATCAGACAGACCGGAGGGGGCACCTTTGAGTTTGACTGTTCTGAAGCGGAGTTCAATGATATCTGGTCGCCCTATTTTGATCTTGATACGGATTACGGCGCGTTTATCGCAGGCATCCCGAAGGAGGACGGGTTCCTTTTGAAGGCGGCACGTGAAAGCGCCGGGATCAGGATACTGCGTCAGGATCCTTTCGAGATGCTCATCTCATTTATTATATCCCAGAGAAAGAGCATACCGGCCATCAGGACCTCCGTGGAAAGGCTTTGCAGGCTTTGCGGCAATGAGATCCGGGACGGTTTTTATTCTTTTCCGGAGGCCAAGGCGCTGTCGCAGCTTTCGGAGGTGGATCTGTCCTCGTGTGCGCTGGGCTACAGGTCGGAGTATGTGAGGGAGGCGGCATCAAGCGTCTATCGCGGTGATACGGACCCGGAAAAGCTGGCGAAACTTTCCGATGACGAACTTTTTGAAACTCTTACCGCATTGAAGGGTGTGGGCAAAAAGGTGGCAAACTGCGTGATGCTCTTCGGGTTTCACAGGATAGGTGCTTTTCCGGTGGATGTGTGGATGCAAAGAGTCATGGATGAGCATTACGGCGGGAGGTTCCCGGTGGAAAGATACGAGGGCTATGCGGGCGTGATGCAGCAGTATCTGTTTTTTTACAGGAGAAACCAATGACGGTAAATTATCTTTCCGGCAGGGGCAGAACGACGGATCTTGTAAGTATGAAGGGGTTGGCACCCTATATCAGTATCAGGCCCTTTGCGGAATTTGAGAATATAGTATCCGGATTTTCAACGAGGCTCGGTGGTGTCAGTGAGGGGATCTATGAGAGCATGAACCTGGCTTTTAACCGCGGCGACGATGCGGAACGGGTGAAAAAAAACTACCAGATCATTGGATTGTCGCTGGGGATCAGGGTGTCTGATATGGTCTATGCCCATCAGACCCATACTTCAAATGTGATGCGTGTCACAAGGGAACATTGCGGTATGGGGATCATAAAAGAGCGCAGTTTTTCGGATATGGACGCCCTTATTACCGATGAACCGGGAGTCTGCCTTGTCACAGGCCACGCCGACTGCCTGCCGCTCTATTTTGTTGACAGGAAAAACAAGGCCATCGGCCTTGCGCATGCGGGCTGGCGCGGAACCGCAAAGGACATCGCGGGAAATGTGATCCGGGAGATGAACGTACAGTTTGGCACAAAGCCGGAGGATCTTGTGGCCTTCATAGGACCGGGCATCTGCCGGGATCATTATGAGGTGGGAGAGGATGTGGCATCGCAGTTTGAGGGCAGATACGGTGAAGTGAAGACGGCACGCGTATTGAGGAAGCTTCCTTCCGATCCCGGTGAACAGAAGTATCTGCTGAACCTCCATCTTGCAAATTACTACAATATGACTCTGGCCGGCATGGCCATGGAGGACATCTACATGAGCGATGTCTGCACCTTTTGCAATCCGCAGCTTTTCTTTTCCCACCGCTACACAATGGGACAGCGTGGCGGCATGTGCGCCTTCCTCATGCTGAGATGACATGGTGGGACAGGGGACGTATCTCTGTCCCATAATTATGTTAACTGTGGGACAGGGGACGTTTCTCTGTCCCATTTTTATGTCTACTAATCTGAACGGTGCCTCACGATATATGTTTTGTTCACGGCTCGTCCGGTTCTAAGTTCACCGTTCGCCTGATGGACAAAACCGGCTCCGCCGCTGTTCTGCGCCTGAAAAGCGGCGCAGCCTTCGTACTCGCCGGTTTATCAGTCTCCGGTTCACTAAGAACCGACGGCTTATTGTTCACAAAACATACATCGTGATGCACTGTTTTCAGTTATTATAGTTAACATAATTCTGGGACAGAAAAACGTCCCCTGTCCCACGTTCCCTGTCCCACTGTTGCTTTTTTGCGCACATTTATCTATAATGTCTAACTGTTACCGTGAGTTTTTTACGGAGGTTTTTATTATGAAAAAATATCTCGGGATCCTGGCGGCTGCAGCCTTTGTTGCTGCTTTGACGATGACGGGCACGGTGCAGGCTTTTGCACAGCCAGTGGCTGCCGTCACCTACAATTTTGCGGGGTACACCATCCCTGCCGGCCGCGATCCGCTCTTCAGGCTTGATCAGAATGCCATGACTTCACTGCTTTCAAGAAATCCCGACGGTTCCTTTGCCGTAAATGCAGCGGGAAATTTCTCTGCAGACCGTATCGCAGTCTCGAATTTCGTCAATTCCCTGGCGGCACTGTACGAGATCCCCGGCGTGACGAGCCTCAACAGGCAGGCGGAGGTCAACTACCTTGTCAGAACTATCACCTCAGGGGTCACGGATCCTTCACATACACCGGCGATGACGGTTAATAAAACCGCAGCGGCCATCCCTGTCCCGGCACCGGCTCCCGTTGCCGCACCGGTTACCGCCGATCCTTCCATCGCAGGCGGGACCTATGTGGATGTGAACCTTACGAACCAGCAGCTCGTGTATTTTATAAACGGATCCGCTTCCCTGGTATCCGAGATAGTCACGGGCAATACCTCAAAGAATCACGGCACACCGGTGGGAACCTATTCCATCTACGGCAAGGCCACCAACAGGACTCTCAAGGGCCCCGGCTATT
>JAFSWJ010000126.1 GCA_017444545.1 Lachnospiraceae bacterium | reverse complement strand
GCCTATTACTATCTGACACCTTCTGCAAATTCGGGAGAAGAGCAGATCGGGATACTGCGGGATCTGGTAATAAAGATCGGTGCAAAGCCCGTTATAGTCGAGCCTGCACTTCACGATCTCATAGTAGCTGCCATCTCGCATGTGCCCCATATGGCTGCATATGCACTGGTGAAGCTTGTGAAGGATTCTGATACGGATGAGGAGTATATGCGCTTTACCGCAGCAGGAGGCTTCAAGGACATCACGAGGGTCGCATCCTCCGATCCCACCATGTGGCAGCAGATCTGTCTTGAAAACAGGGAAAATATCACGGGGCTCATGAAGCAGTACATAAAGGAACTTGAAAGCATAACAGACCTCATCGAAAAGGGTGACGGCAGCGCACTTTTTGATTATTTTGACGGGTCAAAGAAATACAGGGATTCCATCATAGGTTAAGATATGTCGTCGGAAAACAGACCGCTTTCGGGTACGGTGACCGTACCGGGTGACAAATCCATATCACACAGGGCAGTGATGCTGGGCAGCATTTCGGAGGGAAGGACTGTTGCAAGGGATTTCCTTTTCAGCGAGGACTGCCTTTCAACCATTTCCTGTTTCCGCGACATGGGCGTTGATATAACCATCGACGGAAAGGACGTCATTATCGATGGTGTGGGTCTTACGGGTCTCAAAAAGCCCCAAAAGGAGCTCTATACCGGAAATTCCGGAACCACAACAAGGATCATATCGGGTATTCTTGCAGGTCAGGACTTTGATACGGTCCTAAACGGTGACGATTCTATACAGAAGCGTCCCATGAAAAGAGTAATTGAGCCGCTTTCTTTGATGGGAGCAGATATCAGGTCAATAAAAGATAACGGCTGCGCGCCGCTTTCGATACACGGCAGAAACCTTTCGGGCATCACTTATCATATGCCTGTCGCCTCGGCCCAGGTCAAATCGGCCATTCTTCTGGCCGGTCTTTTTGCCAAAGGAGATACCACGGTCATCGAGGATGTACCTTCAAGAAATCATACTGAACTGATGTTAAAAGGCTTTGGAGCCGATATCGAAACAAAGGGGCTTGTGACCACCCTCCATCCGGGGAAAGAGCTTGCGGGACAGGAGATCACCGTTCCGGGAGACATCTCCTCGGCAGCATATTTCATCGGAGCCGCTCTCATTACACCCGGTTCCGACATAACCGTGAAAAATGTGGGGCTGAACCCTACCCGTGACGGTATAATAAGAGCGTTTCTGGCTATGGGAGCGGACATCACTTTAATGAACGAACATGAAACGGCAGGAGAGAAGGTGGCAGACATCAGAGTCCGGTACTCTCATCTGAAGGGTACCGTGATCGAAGGAGACATCATACCTGCCCTCATAGACGAGATACCGCTCATAGCGGTGGCAGCCGCGGTAAGTAAGGGTCAGACGATAATAAAGGATGCATCAGAGCTTCGTGTCAAGGAATCGGACAGGATAGAACTTGTAAGCGAGGGCCTGAAAAATATGGGAGCCGATATCGTTCCCAAAGATGACGGCTTTGTAATAAACGGCGTGGAAAAACTTCACGGCGCCGATATCAGAACACAAAAAGACCACCGGATAGCCATGAGCTTTTCTGTGGCGGCTCTTGTTTCCGATGGTCCCGTAGTCACAGATGATTCGGAGTGTGTGAAGATCTCCTATCCCGGATTTTTTGAAGATCTCGAAAGGCTGAAGGCCTGATCATTTGGCATCTTCGCCAAATTCCTGGTAGGTCTCGTAAACCCTGATCCTTGACCAGTCGCTTTCAGGCATTCCTACAAATATGCCTCCGTAGATGCCGCCGCCTTCCTGGGCGCTGACACGGACGATCTCGATGAAGGCGTGTATGGTATCCCCTGTCCATATGGTTATATCAGCCTCATAGATGGCGCCGCTTTCAAGCTCCACATCACTGATGAAGCCGATCCCTGCCTTTGAAACATCGAGAACATCCACGGTGATCGGAGTCTTTTCCTTCTGATCGAGCCTGTTGATGTTTATCCTGATG
>JAFSWJ010000125.1 GCA_017444545.1 Lachnospiraceae bacterium | reverse complement strand
GCAAGACCACCATCGCCAAGGTCATAGCAAAGACCACGAAGGCGGAATTCGTCCAGCTCAACGCCACGGTGGCGGGAAAAAAGGACATGGAAGAGGTGGTGAAAAGGGCCGGCGAAAACCTGGGGATGTACGGAAAAAAGACCATCCTCTTCATCGACGAGATACACCGCTTCAACAAGGGCCAGCAGGATTATCTCCTGCCCTTTGTGGAGGACGGCACCGTGATCCTCATCGGAGCCACGACGGAAAACCCCTACTTCGAGGTGAACGGCGCTCTGATCTCCAGGTCGCGCATCTTTGAGCTGCACCCTTTAAGCCCCGATGACATCAAAAAGCTCATAATAAGAGCGGTCACCGACAAAGAGAAGGGCCTTGGCTCCTATGAGGCCGAAATAGATGATGATGCCGCCGCTTTTCTGGCGGATATCTCAAACGGCGATGCAAGGGCGGCGCTCAATGCCGTGGAGCTCGGGGTAATGACCACGGACAGGAGCGATGACGGCAAGATCCATATAACCACGGAGGTTGCCGAACAGTGCATCCAGAAAAGGGTGGTAAAATACGACAAGGACGGAGACAATCATTATGATACGATCTCCGCTTTCATCAAGTCCATGAGAGGGTCGGACCCTGATGCCGCGATCTTTTACCTGGCAAAGATGCTTGATGCCGGTGAGGATATCAAGTTCATTGCACGCAGGATGGTGATCTGCGCCTCCGAGGATGTGGGAAATGCCGATCCCCAGGCGCTGCAGGTGGCCGTGTCGGCCTTTCTTGCCGCGGAGCGGATAGGCATGCCGGAATCACAGATCATCCTATCACAGGCAGCAGCCTATATCGCAACGGCGCCAAAGAGCAATTCGGCGGTGGAGGCCATATTTGAGGCCACGCGGGCCGTGCAGGAGACGCCTAATGTTACGATCCCGCCCCACCTTCAGGATGCGCATTACAAGAGCGCCGGAAAGCTGGGACACGGCGTGGGATACAAGTATGCACATGATTTTGATAATAACTACGTAAAGCAGCAGTACCTGCCCTACGAGCTTGAAGGCAGGGAGTTTTACCATATCTCCGACAACGGCTATGAAAAGAAGATAAAGGAGCATATGAAGCGCATCAAAAGAGAGGCCGGGGAGTAAGATGCGTTGAAAGAAGATCTGTTTTGTGGTATTATTTTCCTGTCGGAGCTTACACGGAGGTGAGTATCATGAAGAAGGATCTTTTTATAATAAAAAATAAGTTTGCGGTGGCGGTATTTGCTGTGGCCGCTGTTTTTATTATGGGAAAAAGCGGGACCGCATACGCTGCCGAAAATACCACGGCCATCCGTCCCTATACTCCCTATGTGAGTACCTATGCACACTGGAAGTATATAAAAAAGCAGGGTGACTCGGCGGTGGATGCAAGGGAGGCGACCGCAAAAAAGGCAGGCGTGCCCTACAGGGTCGGAAAGTTCACAAAGCCGGAGCTCAACACCATGAACGCCGAATATGTCCTGCAGCTTCTGTCCGGCGATTTCGGTGTTTACGATAACAGAGGCAATTACCTGGGAACCTCGAAAGCCGTGTTCAACGGTGTCTGGGGCGATCTGGATCCGGCAAAGGCGCTGCAGATCCAGGGCGGTGCAGGCGGAGGCGGCGCAAAGATGGCCACTCCCGACGTCAGCTCCTTTGACCCGAATGTAAAAAAGAACACGACGGAAAAGCTCTATATCCCGCCGGAAGCTGTCTACGTGAGGCTTTCAAACATCAAGCAGACGGGAACGAGATACACTTCGCTGTCATCGCTGACCATTCCGATGTGGAACGAGGTGGCGCAGTATTCGGAGGTTTTTGACAAGGATTTCAAGAGAGTATCCTTTACGAGAAAAAACGGAGAAACGTATTAAAGTACAGTTTGTATAATAAAAAAGGAGGAGTTTGAAAAGATGTCCGGACTGAAGGAAAAGTACATGGTAACAGGGGATGTGCGTCCCGACGATATGCCGAGGATCGAAACAAAAGAGCAGGCGGAGGCCTTCATCGAAGCCCAGGTGGAGCTTGCAAAAAAACAGATCGGAGACGGCAACGTGCTTCTGGCACTTTCCGGAGGAGTTGATTCTTCGGTGGTGGCGGCTCTCCTCATAAAGGCCGTCGGACAGCAGCTCATCTGCATCCATGTAAATCATGGACTGATGAGAAAGGGCGAGAGCGAGCAGGTCATCGAGGTCTTCAGGGAACAGCTGAAGGCGAACCTCATCTATGTGGATGCCGTCGACAGATTCCTTGACAAACTGAAAGGTGTCGACGATCCCGAGACCAAGAGAAAGATAATAGGAGCGCAGTTCATCGAAGTCTTTGACGAAGAAGCGACGCGCCTTGCGGATGTGAAATTCCTGGGTCAGGGGACCATCTATCCGGATATACTTTAAAGAAAGGACGGGATCACGGCTCACCACAATGTGGGCGGTCTTCCCGAAAAAATGGATATGCAGCTTGTGGAGCCCGTGAAGCTTCTTTTCAAGGACGAGGTCAGGGTCGTGGGAGCGGCGCTGGGACTGCCTGATTCCATGGTGAACCGTCAGCCCTTCCCGGGACCGGGACTCGGCGTGAGATGCCTCGGCGCCATCACAAGAGACAGGCTTGAGGCACTGCGCGAATCCGATGCGATCCTGCGCGAGGAATTTGAAAAAGCCGGACTTTCCAAAAAGGTATGGCAGTATTTCACTATCGTTCCGGATCTCAAGGTCACCGGCATCAAGGACGGAAAACGGGCCTACGAGTGGACCTGTATAATAAGAGCGGTTAACACCAGGGATGCCATGACGGCCACCATCGAAAGGCTTGACTGGGACTTTCTTGAAAAGGTTTCCGCAAGGATAACAAAAGAGGTAAACGGCATCACCCGAGTCCTCTACGATGTGACCTCAAAGCCCATGGGGACGATAGAGATGGAGTGAACGAAAAAACGCGGGAATCCG
>JAFSWJ010000124.1 GCA_017444545.1 Lachnospiraceae bacterium | reverse complement strand
GTTCTTTCAGGTGTTACCGTCATCCGTAACCTGGTCCTCCTTTCCATCATAGTCTGTATCGTGATCTTTGTGATACTCGTCTTTATTATAGAGCGTCCAATTTCGGTTCCTCTGATCACCATCTCCGAATCACTCGACAGACTGAGTACCGGAGATGTGACGGCAACCTGCAATGCAAAGACGCATATCAGGGAAAGCGTAAGCCTGCTGCACTCCTTCCAGGGTCTCAAGGATGCGCTGTCATCCTCCATGGGCTCCGTCAAGGGTGCTGCCGACATACTGAACAATTCCATCATCAGTGTCGATGACATGACCCGTGACAATGTGGAGTCCGTATCCCAGATCAACACGGCAATCAACGAGGTTGCGGAGACCTCACAGGCTGTGGCACAAAATGCACAGACGATGTCCGAAAAGGCTGTGGAGCTTGGGGATGACATCGAAGCTCTCAACGCAAATGTACAGAATCTCTACAATACCTCCAATACCATCAGAGAGGCAAACAACGACGCAACAAGCTGCATGAATTCGGTCTATGCAGGCGCAAACGAATCGGTTCAGGCAGTGAACGACATCAACTCAAAGATCAGCGAGACAAACAATGCCATGACCGAGATCAGCTCGGCCATCCAGGCTATCGAGTCCATCGCCGCACAGACAAATCTCCTTTCCCTCAATGCTTCCATCGAGGCTGCCAGAGCAGGCGAGGCAGGACGCGGATTTGCGGTTGTTGCCGACGAGATCAGAAGCCTGGCTGATTCCTCCGCAGAGTCTGCAAAGGAGATCAGGCAGATAATAGAAAATATCGTTGCCCTGTCAAATGACACAGTGAACATTTCAAACCGCGTGTTCGAAGTGATCACAAAAGAGCAGACCGATATCGAGGATGCCCAGTCAAAGTTCAACCAGCTTTCGGAATCAGTCGAAGCCTCCATCACCGAGATCGATACCATCAGGGATATGGCGGACAAGCTCGATACCATCAAGGTTGATCTGACAAATTCCACCTCCGAACTGGGAGCCATCTCCGAAGAGCTCGGTGCTTCAGCCGAGGAGGTTGCAGCATCCTGCCAGACAGTCATGACAAGCTGCTCCGACACGCAGGATTCCACCACCGAGATGCGCCGCATCAACGAGGACATGAGCAAGAGCATCTCCTTCTTCAAACTGTAAAGTGCCCGGTTAAAAGAACCCCCGCTCACGCGGGGGTCCTTTTTTGTGGGACAAAAGCCACTGCAAAACCCGTGAAACGCTGATGAACACCGGTGTAACAGAGAACCGTCCCCTGATTGAAAAAGCCGGCAGGCGGATGCCTGCCGGCTTTTTCTACAACAGAAAAGGAGTATGGGGGAAAACTTTTAACCTGTTTTTTTGTGGCAGGTGCCGTGAAGTGCGCAGCTGCTGCAGTTGCAGCCGCAGGAATTTCTGCCCGCTTTTTTGTTTCTGATCAACGACCTTATTATGGCAGCTATGATCAGGATCAGTATCACCGAGACTATAATAGTCCCCAGGTTGTACGAAAGCCATTCGGGCATGTGTACCTCCCTGCCGTAAATGATTTATGCTTCAGCCTTTTTTGCTGCTGCCGGCCTGTAGGGTTTGAAGAGCATATAGAGCATATATGCCAGGACAGCGATGGCAGCCACAAGGCCGATAACGTTTATATTACCCGTAAATACACCGCCGATCTGATAGATCATCAGGGCGATGGCATATGCAAAGCCGCACTGGTAAGCGATGGCAAACCAGGTCCAGGCGGCGCTGTTCATCTCACGTCTGATGGCTCCGATGGCTGCAAAGCAGGGTGCGCACAGGAGGTTGAACACCAGGAAGGAAAATCCTGCAAGAGGCGTGAAGGCTGCCGCAAGGTTTGCGTATACCGCCTCGTCTCCGCCGTAAAGTATCGTCATGGTCCCAACGATGTTTTCCTTTGCGACAAGTCCGGTGATGGAGGCCACAACCGCCTGCCAGTTGCCCCAGCCGAGCGGAGTGAAGATCCAGGCTATGATGTTGCCGAGGGAAGCCAGAAGGCTCTGGCCGATCTCTTCCTCTTCAAGCATCCGAAAGCCCGTGTCCGTGAATCCAAAGAAGGATGCGAACCATACGAGGATCGTGGAAAGCAGGATGATGGTCCCCGCCTTTTTGATGAAGCTCCATCCGCGCTCCCACATGGAAAGCAGCACATTTTTAAGCGTGGGCATATGATATGCCGGAAGCTCCATTACAAAGGGTGCCGGGTCGCCGGAGAATCTCTTTGTCTTTTTGAGCATCACGCCCGATATTATTATGGCAGCCATTCCTATGAAATATGCACTCGTTGAAACCAGAGCGTTTCCTGAAAAGATCGCTCCCGCAACCAGACCTATGAAGGGAAGCTTTGCTCCGCAGGGGATGAAGGTCGTGGTGATGACTGTCATCCTGCGGTCTCTTTCGCTCTCGATCGTCCTCGAGGCCATGATACCGGGCACTCCGCAGCCTGTTCCCACAAGCACCGGGATGAAGGATTTTCCGGAAAGTCCGAACCGTCTGAACACCCTGTCGAGGACGAATGCGATTCGCGCCATGTATCCGCAGGATTCGAGGAAAGCCAGCATGAAGAACAATACCAGCATCTGCGGCACAAATCCGAGGACTGCGCCTACTCCGGCAACGATACCGTCAAGTATCACGCCCCTGATCACGGCTCCCGCTCCGTCTTCCGAAACATTTGCCGCATTGAGAAGTCCCTCCACCAGGACCGGCACGCCGGGAACCCAGATGCCGTACTGTGCAGGATCGGCCTCCTCGTCGGTTTCAAGCGCCGCCTCGTATTCCGCGCTTCCTATGCCGAAAAGATGCCAGCCGTCACCGAACAGTCCGTCGTTTGCCCAGTCCGTGGCTGATGCGCCGACGCCGACCATGGCGATCCAGTATACCAGGAAAATAATAACTGCAAATATCGGCAGTCCCAGAATCCTGTTTGTGACCACCCTGTCTATCTTGTCGGAGGTTGTCAGCTTTCCGGCGTTTTTCTTTTTGTAGCAGGATTTTATTATTGAAGAAATGTAGACGTATCTCTCATTTGTGATGATGGATTCGGAATCATCATCCATCTCTTTTTCCGCCGTCTGAATATCCTTTTCAATGTGCTCCCTGGTCTCAGGCGAAAGTTTCATTTTTTCAATCACCTTTTCATCCCGCTCAAAGAGCTTGATGGCGTACCATCTCTGCTGCTCCTCCGGCATGTCATGTACCGTCACCTCTTCGATATGCGCCAGGGCATGCTCGACTGTTCCGGAAAATACATGCTGTGGAACGGTCTTTTCTCCCATGGTCATCCCGAGTGCCACCTCGGCCGCCTCCATGACACCGTTCTCCTTGAGGGCCGACATCACGACAACCCTGCATCCGAGCTGTCTTGAAAGTTCCTCGGTGTTGATCCTGTCACCGTTCTTCTCAACCACATCCATCATGTTGATGGCAACGACCACCGGGATTCCAAGTTCGGTCAGCTGTGTGGTCAGGTACAGGTTTCTCTCAAGATTCGTTCCGTCCACGATATTGAGTATCACATCGGGTCTTTCATCTATGAGATAATTTCTTGCAACGATCTCTTCGGGTGTATAGGGGGAAAGTGAATAGATTCCGGGGAGATCCATGATGGTGACTCCCTCATGTTTTTTGAGTTTTCCCTCTTTTTTCTCTACCGTGACTCCGGGCCAGTTTCCGACGAACTGGTTGGATCCGGTCAGCGCATTGAACAGCGTTGTCTTTCCGCTGTTCGGATTTCCTGCAAGTGCTATTCTTGTGGCCATTTTTTCTCTCCTCTTGTTCTTCTTATATCTCTTCCGTTTCGATCATCTCGGCATCTTCTTTTCGAAGTGAAAGCTCATAGCCGCGGACTGTGATCTCAACCGGGTCACCCAAAGGCGCCAGCTTCCTGACATAGATCTCAACTCCCTTTGTGATACCCATATCCATGATCCTTCTTTTGACGGGACCCACTCCTTTGATCGCAACAACCTTCACGGTCTGTCCGACCTTTACATCCTTTAACGTGCTCATTTTTCTCTCCTTCATCAAACCATGATCTTTTTTGCCATTTCCTCACTGATGGCGACTCTTGATTCTTTCACGTTCACGATGAGATTTCCCGAAAGCGAACTGACCACGGATATCCTTCCTCCCGCGGTAAATCCCAGATCCTCCAGATGCTTTTTCATCTCACCATTTCCTCCGACCTTCTTGATGATGAGCTCCTCATCCCTGTCAGCCAGTGTTAACGGCATCATAATCTCCCTCCTGATATCAGTATGGTTAAATATTACTAACCCAAATCAAATAATAGTTAGATGTTGCTAACTTGTCAAGCGTTTTTTGTGACAGGGGGACAGACAGGGGGACAGTCCCTCTGTCATCTTTAAAAAATGTGACAGGGGGACTGTCCCCCTGTCACATTTTAAAGTCCGCGATAGTGTTTTGAAAGATAAAAT
>JAFSWJ010000123.1 GCA_017444545.1 Lachnospiraceae bacterium | reverse complement strand
TCGAGTATGATCGCGATGGATCCGCTCAAAAGACCGATCAGTGCTTTTGCGGCCGACAGGATCACATTTACGGCGATGCCTGCAATTCCGGCTTTTATTATCGTTTTGTTTCTTGCCCTGTCCTGATCCATATCCGTATCCCGCCTTTCCCGCAGACTTCCTTACTTGATAAGATATTTCAATAATGATAGAATAAATGCGCTGTATTTTGCAAGGATTATCTTGAAATAATGACTATCCCGAGGGTGAAAATAAATGGAAAATAATGACAGAGAATTATTCTGCACGACAAATGTCAGAACAAAAGAAGGGGTTGTGAGCCGCCTCGTAAACGGCGGTATTTCCTATCTTGAAAAGTGGGAGAGGATCCCCTTTTTCAAGAGAAAGGAGTACAACGGCGCAAAGGAGCTGTGCGTCATATATGTGAATGCCAATCAATATGACAGAGCCGCGGACATACTCGATCTGTACAGACAGGAGCGTTCCGGACCATACAGGCAGCAGCAGTATGAAGGGTACGAAAACGTGCCTGCAGATGAGGGAACAGAGGGCACAGACGATGCGGAAGACACTGAAGAAGGAAAGGAAGTAAACCATGGGTGAAGTCTACGAAAAAGTCAAAAGATGTCTTGAGGATGTGAGAAAGGTAACTGATTTTGAGCCGGAGATCGCCCTTGTGCTCGGGTCCGGTCTTGGAGATTATGCCAGAAACATGGAGATTGAGGCGGAGATTCCCTACAGTCAGATCACGGGGTTTCCGGTCTCTACGGCACCCGGTCATGACGGAAGGTTCATTTTCGGAAAGGTGGGCTCAAAAAAGGTAGTGTGCATGAAGGGAAGGATACACTACTATGAGGGCTATGACATAAAGGATGTGGTGCTTCCCGCAAGGCTGATGAGGCTCATGGGAGCAAAGATACTGTTTTTGACAAATGCGTCAGGCGGCATAAATCCTTCATTTAATGCCGGTGATTTCATGCTGGTGCGTGATCATATATCTTCTTTTGCGCCCAACCCGCTCATAGGGGCAAATGCGGAAGAGTTCGGGGTGAGATTTCCCGACATGAGCCATGTTTATGATCCGGAGCTTTGTGAAAAGATAAAAAAAGCCGCAAAGGACCTCAACATTGATCTGAAGGAAGGCGTGTACGTCCAGACTACGGGACCGTCCTATGAGTCCCCGACAGAGATCAAAATGTTCAAAATGCTGGGCGCTGACGCGGTGGGAATGAGTACCGTGGTCGAGGCCATAGCAGCAAACCATTGCGGCTTCAGGATCTGCTGTATATCCTGTGTATGCAACCTTGCTGCGGGAATAGCTGATCATGAACTGACCGGAGAAGAAGTCATTGCTGCGGGAGAAAAAGCGGCACCGCTGTTTGAAAAGCTTGTGACATCTTCCATAGAAAGCTTTTGATATCAGATGGAATATCTAAAAAATGATCCTGTTAAACTGAATGCTGCAGGGGATCGTGTGATCATCATAGATCAGAGGAGGCTTCCGCAGGAAACGGTCTTTCTGGAGCTTGGAAGCATTGATGAGATGTATGATGCCATAAAGACCCTCGCTGTCCGCGGGGCTCCATGCATAGGTGTTTTTGCAGGCTATTGTATGGCTGTATTGTCCCTTGCCGAAAAGGACAGGGACAGTGACGGTTTTGCAGGGGTCATGAAGGAGCATGCAAAAAGGCTCTGTATGTCAAGACCCACTGCGGTGAACCTGAACTGGGCTCTTTCCCGTCAGATCGGTATCATGGATAAAATGAAGGGTACTGATCCAAAGGTCATAAGCCAAAAGCTTTTTGAGGAAGCAAAAGAGATCCATGAGGAAGACATCAGGATGTGCCTTGCCATATCGGAAAACGGTCTTTCGCTTTTGCATGACGGTGACGGTATCCTCACACACTGCAATGCAGGTGCTCTTGCAACCACAAGGTACGGTACGGGACTTGGCCCCATACTTCTGGGCAGGGAACGTGGATATGATTTTCATGTATATTCCGATGAGACAAGACCGTTATTGCAGGGAGCGAGACTTACCGCATACGAGCTTGCGCGTGCCGGAGTTGATGTGACGGTCATCTGTGACAACATGGCAAACCTTTGCATGAACGAAGGAAGGATAAACGCGGTGCTTGTCGGCTGCGACAGGGTGGCGGCAAACGGTGATGCCGCAAACAAGATAGGGACCAGTGCTCTTGCGGTACTTGCAAAGCATCACGGCATACCGTTCTATGTGCTCGGACCTTATTCCACGATAGATATGGACTGCGGAAGCGGAGCTGATATAAAGATCGAACAGAGAGATCCGCGGGAGATCAGCTCCATGTGGTATGAAAGCCCTCTTACCGTGGAGGGCGCAAAATATTACAACCCGGCCTTTGATGTGACGGATAACAGTCTCATCACTGCCATCATAACTGACAGGGGGATACTGTATCCGCCTTTTTCGGAGTCGATCAGAAAGGCTTTATCATGAATATCAGATTTTACAATGCAAGGATACTTTCACTTGAAAACGACACCTCGATCACCGGCGGTGAACTGTGGGTGCAGGGTGACAGGATATCCTACATAGGGAAGCAAAAGGATAATGATATAAAGTGGGACAGGCAGATAGATGTTGAGTCGGATCTGCTGATGCCCGGATTCAAAAATGCCCATACCCATTCCGGAATGACATTTTTGCGTTCCATGGCCGATGACCTGCCTCTTGACAGATGGCTGAATGAACAGATCTTTCCGAGGGAGGCAAAGCTTACAGGGGAGGATATCGGATATTGTACGAAGCTTGCCATACTTGAATATCTGACCTCCGGGATCACATCGGTCTTTGAAATGTATCTTGATCCGAAAGTGATCGATGAGGCCTGTGTGGAAAGCGGAATGAGATGCGTTCAGGTCGGCGGCATAAACAACTTTTCACAGTCGCTGGGATATCTGGAGGAATGCTATGAGGAGCTGAACAGCGGCAGCAGCCTGACCTCATTTATGCTGGGTTACCATGCGGAGTATACCTGTTCAAAGGAGCTGCTTTCAGGACTGTCAAAGCTTTCGCACAAATACGCTGCCCCTGTCTTTTCACACAATTCGGAAACGTCGTCCGAGGTACAGGGATGTATCGAAAGATACGGTCTGACACCTACACAGTTTGCCGACAGCCTTGGACTTTTTGATCATGGCGGCGGCGGATATCACTGTGTTTACCTGTCTGATGAGGATGTGGAGATATTCCGGAAAAGAAAGCTTTCCATTGTCCTGAATCCCGGGTCAAACACAAAGCTTGCCAGCGGTATCGCGGACATCAGGCATTTCCTTGATGCAGGCATAAATCTTGCGATCGGAACAGACGGGCCTGCAAGCAATAACTGTCTTGATATGTTCAGGGAGATGTTTCTGGTGACAGGTCTTTCAAAACTTCGGGAAAAGGATGCGTCAGCGGTTGATGCGGCGGATGTCCTTATTATGGCGACAAAGGGAGGAGCAAAGGCCATGGGTCTTTTCGATTGTGACTGCCTTGCGGAAGGAAAAAAGGCCGATATCATCAGGATAAGTCTGAAGGATCCGAATATGCAGCCCCTGAATAATATAGCAAAGAACATAGTTTACTCCGGTTCAAAGATGAATGTGAAGATGACCATGATCGACGGAGTGATCAGGTATGAGGATGGAAAGTTTTTTATCGGTCAGGATCCGGATGAGATATTTTCATATGTTCAGGCTCTTGCCGACAGGCTGAGGTGAGCATCCGGATGATCAAACATATTTTTTGAGGATGATATGAGCGTAGTAGTGGGAGTCATAGCAGCGCTTGTCATGATACTTCTGCTTGCAAGAGGGATCTATGACGAGGTTGCGGGAAAAAAGAGATTAAAGGAAAAACTAAAGGATTCCTTCGGGAAGAAATCTGAAAGATCACTTTCCCCGGAGGAATTTGAATGTCTGACCCATTTTCACAAAAACAACCTGAAGTACAGACAGGGCTGTCAGATCATAGATGATATCACCTGGAATGATCTTGACATGAACGAGGTCTTTCTCTCAATGGATACTACCCTTTCGCAGACGGGAGAGGAGGTCCTTTACGACACCCTGAGGCGTCCCGTAAAGGATGCCGTAGAGATAAAAAAGAGGGATGAGATCATCACCTTCTTTTCGGAAAACGAAAAGGAAAGACTGGCCTACCAGATCTGCTTTGCAAAGATGGGAAGGCTTGGAAAGATTTCCGTATCCGATTATCTCAACGATCTTGACGGGGTTTCGGGAGACAATAACTTCAGGCATATCTTTTGCATCATTCTGGCTGTGGCCGCACTTGCAGCGGTCTTTGCAAGACCGGTGATCGGATTTCCCGTGTTTTTTGTTGTGCTTATCTATAACGTTGCAACATACTTCAGGAGAAAGGGAGACATAGAGCCCTATATAGTTTCCTTTGCCTATATCACAAGACTCATCAGATCCTCAAGGGAGCTTGTGAAGATAAAGTGTGAAAGCACCCGTGAATATACGGAGAGGATCGATGTGCTCACAAACGGGCTGAGAGGGCTGAACATCAATACCTTCATTCTTTTTTCGGGCAGAGGCATGACAGGCGGATTTCTTGATATGGTCCTTGATTATCTGAGGATCTTTTTCCATCTCGATCTCATCAAGTTCAACATCATGCTGGCCATTGTCAGGGACAAGCGTGACGATATCAGGGAGCTTTTCGAACTGACGGGAATGCTGGATGCTTCCATCTGCATCGCCTCATACAGAAAGAGCATTGATCATTTCTGTGTTCCGGATCATTGCGAAGGGATAAAGGTAGAGGCAAAAAGACTATATCATCCTTTGCTGCAAAATCCCGTACCCTCCGATGTCCATACTGAAAAAGGCATCATAGTGACAGGCTCCAACGCATCGGGTAAATCGACGTTTTTAAAGTCCGTTGCACTGGGATGTCTGATGTCGCAGACCATAGCGACCGTTGCTGCCGAAAGCTTCGCTGCGCCCATGTTTGACATTTATTCCTCCATGTCAATAAAGGACAGTATCATGACCGGAGAGAGCTACTATATGGCTGAGATCAAGGCCCTCAAACGGATCCTTGACAGGGCAGAGTCTTCGGATGCCCCCATGATCTGTTTCATAGACGAGGTTTTGCGCGGCACGAACACCATTGAGAGGATCGCTGCATCCTCACAGATATTGAGGAGCCTTTCAAGGAGCAATGTCCTCCTTTTTGCGGCAACCCATGATTATGAACTTACATACATGCTGGAGGATTATTTTGAAAATTATCATTTCTCGGAGGAAGTCAGGGAAAACGATATAGATTTTTCCTATGTGCTGAAGGAGGGACGGGCCCAGTCAAAAAATGCCATCCTTCTTTTAAGGCTTCTTGGCTATGATGACAGGATAACAGATGCTGCACAGAAGGCGGCGGGAGTATTCCAGAAAGAGAACAGATGGGAAAAACTCTGACAAAGCGTGAAAAGCTTCAAAAAAGGATATTCCAGATCGTGGAGGTGGGCTATACCGCCGACATCGTAAGCCGCATCTACGATTATGCCGGCGTGGCGGCGATCATCATCAATCTGATGGTGAGCGTGATGTATACCTTTGCTCCGATAAAGGAGAAATACGGAAACGCACTTCTTGTTATCGAGCATGTGACGGTG
>JAFSWJ010000122.1 GCA_017444545.1 Lachnospiraceae bacterium | reverse complement strand
ATTCCGTTCTTTCTGACTTACGTGATCTTTCAGATCGTTCCTTTGTGTTCCACCATATACAACAGCCTGTTTGAAAACTTCAGATCAGGCTTGAAGCAGATCGGTCCCAATTTTGTGGGATTTGCAAATTTTGCAAAGTTGTTTGGAACCATCGATTTCTGGAATTATTTTGAAAATACACTTCTGATGTGGGTGGGAGGTTTCATACCGCAGATCGTGGTATCGCTCCTTCTGGCCTACTGGTTTTCGGATCCCAGCCTGCGTCTGAAGTTTCAGCAGTTCTTCAAGACTGTCATATATATGCCGAACCTCATCATGGCATCGGCGTTTGCAATGCTGTTCTTTGCACTGTTTGCAGATCAGGGCCCGGTAAACTCCATATTGCTGAGTTTAGGTCTTATCAAAGAACCCTTCAAGTTTTTTGCTTCCGTTACTGCAAGCCGTGCTCTCATAATGTTCATGAATTTCATGATGTGGTTCGGAAATACCACCATCCTTCTCCTTGCGGGAATGCTGGGAATAGATACCGAGTTATACGAAGCGGCCGAGGTCGACGGAGCAACTTCGGGTCAGATCTTTTTCAGGATCACCCTTCCCATCCTGCGGCCCATACTTCTGTACGTTCTTATTACATCGCTCATAGGCGGTCTGCAGATGTATGATGTGCCCCAGATCCTGACGAACGGAAAGGGAACTCCCGCAAAGACGACTCTCACCGTTATCATGTATCTGAACCAGCATCTGACCAGCAAGAACCTCGGAATGGGCGGTGCGCTTTCGGTCACCATGTTCATCATCACCGGCGTGCTCAGTATCGTCATATTTAATCTGAACAAAAAGAAGGATTGAAGGAGGAGATATGGAAGAGAGAAAAGTTAGCAAGGGTATCCCGGTAGGGACCCGCAGAGTCATAAGCTATATTGTCCTGATATTTTTCGCGCTCCTGTGTCTGATCTGGTTTTATATCCTTCTCATCAATTCCACCAGATCCCATGCGGAGATGACAAAGGGCTTCACGCCCATACCCAGTACTCATTTTCTTGATAACTGGATGAACCTGGTAAACGGCACGATCCCCATCCTGAACGGTTTCATCAACAGCTTCATCGTTTCAGGCTGCGTGGCCCTGCTGTCGGCGTATTTTTCGGCGATGACGGCCTTTGCGATCCATGCCTATGAATTCAAGGGAAAGAGAGCGGCTGCCTCCTTCATCCTTGCGGTCATGATGGTTCCGGGACAGGTTACTGCCCTCGGTTTCATACAGCTCATAAACCGCATGAAGATGGATGATACGCTGTTTCCGCTGATCCTTCCCGCCATAGCGGCGCCTATCACATACTTTTACCTGAAACAGTATATGGAGGCAAACCTGCCCATGTCCCTCGTGGAGGCGGCCAGGATCGATGGCGCCAGTGAGATAAGGATCTTTAACAGCATCATACTTCCCATCATGAGACCGGCCATGTCGGTTCAGCTGATCTTTGCCTTTGTGGGAAGCTGGAACAATTACTTCACTCCGGCCCTTATCCTTCACACTGACAAGAGAAAGACGCTGCCTGTCCTCATCGCGCAGCTCCGAGGAGCGGACTGGCTGAGGTTTGATATGGGCCAGGTGTACATCATGATCGCGGCATCCATTTTCCCCGTGGTCATCGTGTACCTCATTATGTCAAAATTCATCGTAGGCGGTATCTCAAGCGGTGCCGTAAAAGGCTGATAATAAAAACGGATTGTCAGGCGGGCGGGAATCTTTTTCCCGCCCGTTTTTTGGTGTCCCGCACCCTCCAATGTTCTCATATTCTCTTGTAATAAGAGCGCGCAGATAGTAAAATATACATGGTTGTCAAATTTGAACGGAGTGTGGAAGGTGGATTGGATCGTAGTAGTCGATGACGACAAGGCAAATCTGATACAGGCCGGACAGATCTTGAGCGAAAACAATATGAGGGTCTCCGCGCTCAGATCCGGAGTCGCTCTGCTTGACTATGTGAAGGAAAACAGACCCGATCTTATTCTTCTTGATATCAGGATGCCTGAGATGGACGGGTTTGAGACCCTTGAGAAACTAAAGGAGATCATCCCGCCGGAGGAGGAGATACCGGTCATTTTTCTGACCGGAAATGATGATGCCGAATCCGAGACAAAGGGGTTGCAGCTGGGCGCCATGGATTTTATCAGAAAACCCTTTATCGCAGATGTCCTGATGCTGAGAGTCAAAAACACCATTGAGCTTGTCCGCCTTCAGAGAAACCTTGAGGCAGAGGTTGAAAAAAAGACGGAAGAGGTGGAAAAAAAGGCAAAGGAGCTGGAGGGACTGTCGCTTCACGTCGTCCAGACCCTTGCCGAAGCCATAGATGCAAAGGATACCTATACCAACGGCCATTCAAGCCGCGTTGCGGAATATTCAAGGATGATAGCTGAGCGCTTCGGCTATGACAGAAAGCATGCCGATGGCATATATATGATGGGGCTTTTGCATGATGTGGGAAAGATCGGTGTTCCCGATGCAGTCATAAATAAGCCGGGAAAGCTGACGGATGAGGAGTTTGCCCTTATTAAAAAGCATCCGGAGATGGGCTCGAGGATACTTGAGTCGGTCAGGGAGATGCCCGGATTAAAGATCGGAGCCCGCTGGCATCCTGAAAGATATGACGGACGGGGCTATCCTGACGGCATTTCAGGTGAGGATATCCCGGAGGCAGCCCGCATCATAGCAGTGGCGGATTCCTATGATGCCATGACGAGCAACAGAAGCTACAGGAGTGTTCTGTCGCAGGAGACAGTCAGGCAGGAGATCGAAAAGGGCAGGGGAACCCAGTTTGATCCGGTTTTTGCGGATATCATGCTGAATATCATAGACGATGATACCGGGTACATGCTGAGAGAGCATTGAACATCATAATATTTTCAGGAGGGAATTAAAATGAACAAGGGAAGATCAAATGAGGCTATAGCGAACAAAACGGCGCTGATCCTTTTCACATCGCTGACCGGGATAATCTGTCTGGCCTATTTCGTACAGCTCATAAAAGGAGAGCTTGAGGTTTACAAGGTCATCCTGGTAGAAGTCTTTGACCTGCTCCCCATGATCCTGGGCTGGATCTTTTACAGGCGCGATAACGACACTTCGTATGTCAAGCATCTGATAGGCATCGGATACGGTATCTTTTATGTCATAGTATGTCTGATAACCACAAATACGATCCTGGTGTTTGTTTATGCGATCCCCGTTATCCTGCTGATCTCGCTTTTTGATGACATGAAGCTTGCGGTCACATCAAATATCGGTGTTTCGGTCATTGCCATCATCCATGCAGTCAGGTTTGCTTCGATGAGGAACTGGGAAGGGGGCGCCGTGGCGGATCTGGAGATAGAAGTTCTTATCATGATCGTGATCTGCGTATTCTCGGCAGTGGTCAACAAGGTCATAACCGGCATCAACCAGAGCAGGATGGCTGTCATAAACGAGGCCGGCGAAAAGAATGAAAAGATGCTGGGCTCCATCATGGAGGTTTCGGGAGTCCTTGCGGACAATGTTTCAAAGGTGTCCGAAAAGATGGATCAGCTTGCGGTTTCAAGCGAGGAAACGCTGAATGCAATGAGTGAGGTCCAGTCGGGCTCCACGGATTCGGCAGAATCCATACAGAACCAGCTGGTCAAGACAGAGGAAATCCAGAAGCAGATAGAAAATGTCACCGATGCATCCGAGAGCATCGGATCAAATGTGCGTGACGCAGTGGATGCCATCGAAGAGGGCAGAAACAATATCTCAAAGCTTATCGAGCAGGCTGCCATATCGGAAAATGCAGGAAACGAAGTGGCAACAGAAGTTGAGGGTCTCCGTGCAACAACCCAGCAGATGGAGACCATCGTGGAACTCATAAATTCCGTGGCATCCCAGACAAGTCTTTTGGCACTTAACGCAAGCATAGAGGCTGCCAGAGCGGGAGAGGCAGGCCGCGGCTTTGCGGTGGTTGCAACAGAGATATCAAATCTTGCCGGACAGACCCAGAATGCAACAGGAAACATCAGCAGCCTGATAGAGGGGATTTCAACGGAGATAAACAAGGTGGTATCAGCCATCAATTCGCTGGTTGACAGCAACCGCATCCAGAACGAATCAGCCCAGGTAACATCCGGAAGCTTTGACAAAATAGTGGAAAGTGCCGGAAAGATCAGGGATGATTCCTCCGAGCTTTCAAATATAGTCGGCAGGCTGGCAGATGCAAACAACGAGATAGTCGAAAGCATCCAGACCATATCGGCCATCACCGAGGAGGTCTCGGCACATTCGACCACCACAGTCACGACCACCGAGGCAAACCGGAGCATAGTAGAGGAGGTCCGGGTCCTTGTGGACGAGATGACGGATGCTGCCGGAAAACTGAAGAGCATGTGATACGGTATTCATTTATGCATAATAAAAGAGCCCGGGGAGCTGATCTCCGGGCTCTTCTTTGGTTTGATCCTATCTTTTTCCTTCGTGATGCTCGTTGAGGATGATGTTTACATCGTGTGCAGGAACGGTTGACAGATAGTACTCGGGATCCCCGATATTGCCCTTGTACTGGGTCATAAGCCATTTCCAGTCTGCTGCAGAAATCTTCAGTCCCTTGAAGTCCACGGTGCCGTTGTCGTCATAGTTAAATCCCCATTTCGTGGTTCCGGCGCCTCCGCTTACGGAATCAAGTGCATCATCACTTATCTTGTTGATATCGCTCATTGTTTTTTCCTCCTGTAGAAATTGTTAGTGGTTTTGAACTTATCTGTAATTATATACGAAGACCGGGACAAAAGGGCTAAAATATTTTATTGTTTTCGAAGTTTTTTTGCAAAGGGGCATGTTCTGTTCAAAGAGTCTGTTTGGTGGTAGAATAATGACCATGAGATTCATAGACAGACTGTATTTCGGGGAAAGAGCAAAAAGAAAAAGCGCAAGACTTGTAAAAAAGATCAGGAAGGGCTCACGCATGACGGGAGCCTATGTTGTGTGTCTTCCGGAAAACGGATCGGACCCCATGGAGTTTTTCAGCGCCCGGCTCCTTTCGCAGGAATATTACAAGACCCATGAGCCTGTCATACTCGGTATCGCGGCAGACGAGGACGAGGCCGTGGAGGTTGTAAACAGTATAATAAAAGACTGTATCGAAAAGACCGGATCTGTCGATATCAGAAATTATACGGAAATGCTTGCGGGTCCGCCGTATATAAAGAAAGGTGAGGAGTAGGTCTTGGCTGTATTTTTAACCGTGCTGAAGATCATAGGGATCGTTCTTGCCTCCCTGCTGGGGGTTATCCTTTTGCTCCTTTTCATCATTCTCTTTGCGCCCATCGGTTATGAAAGCGACGGCAGATATGATGATGAGAACAGACCGCTCATAAATGCGCGTGTGCACTGGCTTTTGCATATCATCAGGTTCCGCTTCACCCTGAATGGAAAGGAACAGGAAAAGGAACTGAAGGTCCTCTTTTTCAGACTTTATCCGAAAAAGGAAAAAGAAGAAAAGGTAAAAGAGGTAAAGAAGGACAAAGAAGATGAAGAGGATGAGGAGATCCTGAAGGCATCCGGCGGGGAAACGGAAAATACGGAGGAAGCTCTTGAAAAGCTTGAAGATAAGCTTTCGGCGGATGCTGATGAGCCGCCTTTGGATGAGGAAGAGCCGGAAGGATCCGTTTATGATGAAACGGGGGAGGAAGACACCCCGAAAGAGCGTGTTCCTCTGACAGAGCGGATAAAGAGTAACCTTGATAAAATAAAATACAAATTCAACGATATTTGTGATAAAATAAGAGACGGTCGTATGAAGGCGGAGGATATGGTCGAAAAGCTTTCCGATGAGAGGACAAAAAATGCCGTCATCGAGCTGTGGGAAGTATTAAAAAAGCTTTTGTGGCATATCAGACCCCGGTATTTTTCTCTTTACCTGCATTACGGTATGGATGATCCGTCACTTACGGGACAGATCTACGGGATATACAATTCCTTTTATCCCATCCACAAAGGAAAACCTGTGCTCGTGCCGGATTTTGATGAAAAATGCCTTGACGGAAACT
>JAFSWJ010000121.1 GCA_017444545.1 Lachnospiraceae bacterium | reverse complement strand
CTTTTACGGCGGCTACGGTCTTCATGATGCCAGCTGGCGCGGAGCCTTCGGCGGTAATATATACAAGACCAACGGGTCCCACGGCTGTGTGAACATGCCGCGCGCCACTGCAGAGGCACTTTTTGCGACCGTAAACGTGGGAACTCCGGTCGTCGTACACTATTAAAGAAAATGAAACGGATCCTTACAATTCAGGATATCTCCTGCATCGGAAGATGTTCACTGACCGTGGCTCTTCCCATAATAAGTGCTTTCGAAATAGAAACGGCCGTTATTCCGACGGCCGTCCTTTCTCAGCATACAGCCTTCGACCATTTCTCCTTCAGGGATCTGACAGAGGAGATACCGGAAATAACCTCCCAATGGAAAAAGGATAATGAACGCTTTGATGCCATTTATACGGGATACATGGGATCAAAGCATCAGATCGATCTTGTGTCGGAGCTTTTTGACGATTTCGGTGAAGGGTCTCTGGTGATCGTGGATCCTGCCATGGCGGACAACGGTTCCCTTTATGCGGGTTTTCCGGGTGACTTTGCCGAAAGCATGATAAAACTCGTAAAGAAATCAGATGTTATCATCCCTAATCTTACGGAAGCCTGCCTTCTTTTGGGAGAGGAGTATGACCCCGCATCCTTCACGGAGGAGAAGGTGAAAAAAATGATGAAGGACTTAAGTGAACTCGGCTGCCGGGAGGTGATCATCACCGGGATCAGTTCCGGTAGGGACAAGCTTGGCGCAGCCGGCTTTGACGCTGTAAAGAACGAGTGTTATTTTCGTTTCAACGAGCGTTTCCTTCAGAATTTCCACGGGACCGGGGATATCTTTTCATCTGTTGTGGCAGGCTCCATGGTGAAGGGCGCCGGTCTCGACAGAGCCGTCAAAAATGCGGTGGACTTCACAAGTCTTTGCATACGTTATACCATGCACGATCCCGACCGCCGCTGGTACGGCGTGAACTTCGAACCCGCCCTGAAGGAGATCCCGGGGATGATGGAGTAGGATGTCACACTCCTGTCATCTCAGATTGACGTGGATTTGGCGCTGTGATAGAATCTTGCAGATGGAATTAGTTATAACAAACGGAGAAGAAAAATGGCTTTATTAGAGATCAGAAACCTTGGTGTGAGCGTTGATGACAACGCTATCCTCGAGGATATAAACCTGAGCATCGGAAAGGGTGAGACCCATGTGCTCATGGGACCCAACGGTGCCGGAAAATCAACACTCGGAAATGCCCTCATGGGAAATCCGGCCTATGAGATCACCTCCGGCAACATCTATTTCAACGGTCTTGACATCAGAGAAGAGAACGCGGACAAAAGGGCAAAGGCCGGAATGTTCATGTCCTTCCAGAATCCGCTGGAGGTCCCGGGTATCAGCCTTTCATCCTTCATCAGAAATGCCATCACCCAGCAGACGGGACAAAAGATCAAATTTTCCCAGTACAGACAGGATCTGGCAAAGAACATGGAGCTTTTGAATTTTGATCCTTCATACAAGGACAGGGACCTGAACGTGGGCTTTTCGGGAGGAGAAAAGAAAAAGGCGGAGATCCTCCAGCTTTTGATGCTCAAACCGAAGTTTGCCATCCTGGATGAGACGGATTCGGGTCTTGACGTGGACGCGGTTCGTACGGTATCGGAGGGCATCAGGGAGTACCAGAAGTTTGAGGACGGCGCTCTTCTTATAATAACACACGCTACCAAAATACTGGAATCGCTGCATGTGGACAGGACCCACATTCTGGTGAAGGGAAGGATAGTCGAAAGCGGCGACGGTTCACTTGTAAACGAGATCAACGAAAACGGATTTGAAAAATATCTGGCATAAACGCTTTTATTATGGAAAAAGAAAGAACACAGGTAGATGATATAGACAGGAGCATATACGATTTCAGGGACTCCGAAGAGGGCTTCTACAAGGTAAAGGAGGGGCTCACGCCTGCTATCGTGGAGCAGATCTCAAAGGAAAAGCACGATCCTGAGTGGATGAGGGAGTTTCGATTAAAGAGCCTTGAGATCTATGAGAAGCTGAAGGTTCCCGACTGGGGGCCTGATATCAGCGGCCTGAACATGGATGATATCGTCACCTACGTGCGCCCGAATACAAAGATGAGCGCAAAGTGGGAGGAGGTCCCCGAGGATATCAAAAATACCTTTGAAAGGCTGGGCATACCCCAGGCTGAAAGGGAGAGTCTTGCGGGGGTGGGAGCCCAGTACGACAGCGAGCTGGTGTATCACAACGTGAAGGATGAAGTAAGCAAAACAGGCGTTATCTATACAGACATGGAAAGCGCCCTGACGGGGGAATACGAGCAGATGGTGAAGGACCACTTCATGAAGCTGGTTCCGCCCACGGATCATAAATTTGCCGCCCTTCACGGTGCCGTATGGTCAGGAGGGTCCTTTGTCTATGTGCCTCCGGGAGTGAAGCTTGACATCCCTCTGCAGTCATATTTCAGGCTGAATGCGGCAGGTGCCGGGCAGTTCGAGCATACTCTCATCATAGTTTCGGAGGGGGCGGACCTGCATTTCATCGAAGGGTGTTCCGCACCAAAATACAATGTGGCAAATCTTCACGCGGGTTGTGTGGAGCTTTATATCGGAAAAAATGCGCATCTGCGTTATTCGACCATAGAGAACTGGTCGAAGAATATGTACAATCTGAACACAAAGCGGGCCATATGCGAGGAGGGCGCCACCATCGAGTGGGTGTCCGGCTCCTTCGGTTCGCATGTTTCCTACCTCTATCCGTCGAGCATCCTCAAGGGCAATGATTCCCATGCCGAATTTACGGGCATCACCTTTGCGGGAAAGGGGCAGAATCTTGATACCGGCGCCAAGATGGTGCACATCGGAAAAGATACATCCTCTTTTATTAACACGAAATCCATCTCAAAGGACGGAGGTATCAGCACCTACAGAAGCTCGGTCACAGTCATGCCTGATGCGGAAAATGCAAAGGCCTCGGTGTCATGCGCTTCGCTGATGCTTGATGATATATCCAGGTCGGACACGATCCCGGCTATGGACATCAGGACGGACAGGGCCGATATAGGACACGAGGCAAAGATCGGCAGGATCAGCGATGATGCTGTCTTTTATCTGATGAGCAGGGGGATCGGCGAGGAGGATGCAAAGGCCATGATCGTCAGCGGCTTTGCGGATCCCGTGTCAAAAGAGCTCCCGCTTGAATATGCGGTCGAGATGAACAATCTCATCCAGCTTGAAATGAAAGGAGCCATCGGCTGATGGAAAACAGGCAGTTACAGATGAAGATAAATCCCATAGCGTCGCCTACCTGGAATTTCCTGAGGCTCAATGATGTTTCAATAGACGAGACGGTAAAGCTGAACGGGAGAGGAAAGAGCATCATCCAGAATATTCCGCCGAAGGTGATGGTCCGCAGCGGTTCCTGCAGTGAATGCGGAGAATGCGAGGCTGCCACCTATGATGACCTGAGGCAGATGAATACGGGACTTGGCAGTGAAGCGGACAGCTTTTTTGATGAGGTCTGCGACGACGTGCTCCACATCCGTTCAAGGAAAAACGCAAAGGTTACCGAGCCTGTCTGCATCAGCTACACCTTTGAGGACGGGGATGCAAATGCCCTGAGACAGGAGATCATAGCCGAGGAGGGAAGCAGCATCACCGTTATCATGGACTACACATCCGGCAGGAGGGATGCGGGCTTTTTCGGAGTGCAGACAAAGCTGAAAGCCTGCAGGAATGCCACCATCAGGCTGATCAAGATCGAGCTGCTCGGAAACGGCTTCCTGCATTTTGACGGGATCGCAGCCATTGCAGGACAGGGCGCCAGGATAGAACTGCTCCAGATGGAGCTTGGCGGAGGCAGAAATTTTGTCGGCGTGAACACGGACCTTGAGGGGACTTTGAGCTCCTTTGAGGGAAACGGCGCCTTCCTTTGCCTGAATGAGCAGAAGCTTGATATGAATTATTATATAGGACACCGGGGCAAAAAGTCGGAAAGCACGCTTGCCGTCAAGGG
>JAFSWJ010000120.1 GCA_017444545.1 Lachnospiraceae bacterium | reverse complement strand
GAAAAACTTCAGGGCAAAGAAAGAGGCACTCAAAAACTCCGGATTTACCATCGTTTCACCAAGCCGATGGAACATGGAATGCTCAAAAAAAAGCGCCGTCATGTCGGACCTGAAAAAAACCGTGATCCCCAATCCCATCGATACACAGATCTACAACCCGCAGGGCGACACGCTTTTATTACGCAAAAAGTTCGATCTGCCCCTTCACAAAAAGCTGATACTTTTCGGCGCCATGTCCCAGTCAACGAGCAAATGGGAGGGCATGAGGATGGTGGCAAAGGCTTTGTCGGATCTCCCGTCCGGCATCAAAAAGGACTGTGAGCTTTTATTATTCGGAAACACGCCAAAGGTAGACCTTTCAGGCTTTGACGTGCCCGCAAGGGCGCTGGGCCACATAGACGGTGAACAGAGGATAGCCGGTCTGTACAGATGCGCTGACGTTTTCGTCTCGCCGTCAATAGCCGACAATTACCCAAACACCCTGCTTGAGGCCATCTGCTGCGGAACGCCCTGCGTCTGCTTTGACATCGGAGGCATGGGCGATCTGGTGAAAACGGATGTCACCGGATACCTTGCGCGCCCCAGGGATGCGGACGACCTTTCAAAGGGCATAGAACACGTATTAAACGGTGATCTGAAGGAAAAACTTCAGGATCTTTCGTATAATAAAAACCTTTCGGACAATTCCTATGATATAATAGGCAGGCAGTATGTTGATCTGTGCGAGGGGTTGCTTTAGACAATGGCTGATATCACTGCGGATATAAAAAGCGGAGAATATAAAAGCGTATATCTGATCTACGGAGAGGAAAGATATCTGCGTGAAAACTATGCGGAAAAGCTTCTGAAGGCTCTGGTGTCTCCCGGCGACAACCTGAATTTTTCAAGGTTTGAAGGAGATGGGGCGGATATCGGAGAGATCCTGTCTCTTGCAGGGACCCTTCCCTTCATGGCGGAAAAACGGGTGGTCTTTGTCAGGGATTCCGGCTTTTTTCACAAGGCCTGCGATGAGCTTTTTGATTATCTTGAAAATCCTTCAGAGGATACGGTCCTCATCTTTGATGAGGAAAAGACGGACAAAAGGAGCAGGAATTTCAAGGCTGTCACAAAGCTTAAAGGTGATGTGCAGGCAGTTCCCATGACGGGGGAAAAACTCAAAAAATGGGTGGCTGCCTATTTTTCAAAAAAGTTTGACAAGAAGATACGTGAGACGACGGTGGAGCTTTTGCTTTCAAGAGTGGGGACGGATATGTCCGTTCTATCCTCGGAGATCAGCAAGATCGCGGGTTTTGCCGGTGACAGGGAGATCATAGAGGATTTTGATGTTACCGCCATGACAAAGCGCAGTCCTTCGGGCAGCGTCTTTGAGATGATAGAGGCCATGACCCTCAAAAAGCAGAAGGAAGCGGTTTCCATCTATTATGAAATGCTTGAGGCAAAGGAAAACCCATACGGGATCCTGTCTTTGATCGAAAGAAATTTCAGGATCATATATATCGTAAAGGAACTTACCGAAAAAAAAGAGTCGAAGCAGAGGATAGCAGAGGCAGCGGGGATCAGGGATTTCCTCGTTCCAAAATACCAGAGACAGGCGGCAAAGTACTCCAGGACAAAGATCAGGCAGATACTTGATGAGTGCGCAGGCTCGGATGCTGACAGCAAATCCGGAAAGATAAAGGATACGCTGGCGGTGGAGCTTTTGATAATAAAATTTTCCATGTGAAAGAAAAAATGACATTCAGCGCCCTGCTCGCGCATTTACACTTTGAGTTAAATTAGATAATGAAGTTTGTTGAAAGGAAATAATAGTATGAGAGATATTCCGAAAAAGCATGAGGTATACCGGCATTTTAAGGGAGGGCTCTACGAGATTGTCACTATAGCCCATCACACCGAGACCATGGAGGAGCTTGTCATCTACAGGAGCATGGAGGACAAGACAAAGGTTTACGCCAGGCCCCTGACCATGTTCATGGAGGCTGTTGACAGGCAGAAGTATCCGGATACAAAGGCTGAATTCAGATTCGAAAAAGTTGACATAAAGAAGCCTGACGAATATGCCAAAACCCTGGATTCGGTAAACGCAAATGCAGTGTCTGACTTCAAGAGACTGGTTGACATAAAGATAAAAGAAAAGCAGCAGGAGGAAAAGGTGGCAGGCTCCGACGAGATCCCCGAGGGCATATCCCTGGATCTCATCAGATTCCTTGATACCGATGATTTTGAGGAAAAGCTCGACATCCTCGAGGATGTGAAGGACAGGATCGACGACGGAGTGGTCAGCGCCATGGCGGTTTCTCTGGACCTTGCCATAGAGGAGGGATCAAAGGAGGGCATGATAGCCGACATCAGAAACTACCTGATGCTGCAGATGAGATTTGACGGCAAACACCTTCGCGAAAGACATTAATGTGACAGGGGGACAGTCCCCCTGTCATTAAGTTAAGCTTTTTCAATAAATGGATGCGCGAGCAGGGGGGCCCCATGCCGAGCACCTACCGGAGCGCAAGGTAT
>JAFSWJ010000119.1 GCA_017444545.1 Lachnospiraceae bacterium | reverse complement strand
GCAATATCAAAAACAAAAAGACCATGTACAGTAAAAATGTGTATACCAGGATGTATCCCGCAAGCCTGACAAAGGTCATGACAGCCCTCGTTGCCATCGAGAACTGTGACATGGACAAGGTCTTGAGAGCTGATGAGAGCTGTGTTGTAAATGAAGCGGATGCAACAAAGATAGGTCTGAAGGCAGGTGATTCAATGACTCTCGATCAGGCTCTGCACATGCTCCTCATTTATTCCGCAAATGATGTGGCAAATCTCATCGCAGTCAATGTGGGAGGATCCATAGAGGGCTTTGCGCAGCTCATGAACGAGAGGGCGGCAAAGCTCGGTGCAACAAATACCCATTTTGTAAATCCCAACGGTCTTCACGACGACAATCATTATACGACTCCCTATGATATGTATCTCATTTTTAACGAAGCCGTCAAATACGGGAAATTCATAGAGATCATATCCATGTCGGAATATTCCACTGAGTACAAGGACATAAACGGTGATCCGGTGGAGTACAGCTGCGTGACCACCAACAGATATCTGAAAGGGCAGGTGGAAGCTCCCAGAAAAGCTACAGTGACAGGAGGCAAGACGGGGACTACCATGCTTGCCGGCTCGAACCTCATCATACTGGCAAAGGATTCCTCGGGAAATTCCTACATATCGCTTGTGATGAGGGCACAGAGCGCGGACATCATGTATGAAAAGACCAACAGGATGCTCGAACTGCTGACCTGATCTGACAGACGATGTCATTGAGTTAAGCAATCATTACAGTAAATGCGCGAGCAGGGCGCTGAACGTCCGGTGGACGTTTGTTAAGCGCCGACCGGAGCGGAGCGGAGAGGCCCCGTGCCGAGCACCGGCCGGAGCGCAAGGTACGGGGGGTGACCTGCGGGAGCAAAAGCCAATGTGTGAAAAGCTTAACTTAATGACATCGGCTGTGAATGGTATCGATATGCCGGCGTATCACAACTTGTGTTTTGGTGTGTTTTATCGTATAATCTGGTAAAAGCCCGAAAGGGGTTAAAATGATATTAAGGAGGAAGAGCTGACATGATACAGCTTATCGTAGGAGAAAAGGGCAAGGGAAAGACAAAGATCCTGCTTGACAAGGTAAATGAGGCTGCAAAGAGCGCGAAAGGAAATCTGGTTTTCATAGACAAGGATTCTTCGCATATGTTTGAACTCAAAAATTCCATCAGGCTCGTAAATGTCGGCGAGTACAGGATCAGATCCTCCGAGGAGTTCACGGGATTTGTGAGTGGCATCATCTCGGCCGATCATGATCTGGAACAGCTTTTCATTGATACCTTCCTCATAAGCGCAGCCGTAAAGGATGACGACTATATAGAAGCTCTCAGAAAGATAGATGAGATCAGCGCCAAATTCAATGTTTCCGTCACGGTGAGCATTTCAGTCACAAAAGACGACCTTCCGGATGATCTGAAGAGCAAGGTTGTCGTAGCATTATAATCTAAGTTGCCTTAATCATCAGGGGGTTGATATTCAGCCCCCTTTTTACTATTTTGCACAATGGGTTCATCCGAAAAAAAACCGATACGATACAGAAAACAGTTTCATCTGAACGCCGGAGTATTGATCTTCGGTGCCATCTTCATTTATATCCTGTTTGTTCTCTATGCATATCAGCATACGACCCATCTGACCGGATATGAGGTCACAATGGGCTCTCTTGCCGTAGACAGCGCATACAGAGGAGTCGCCATCAGGAGCGAGGAGCTTGTAAGCGTCAATGATGCGGGTTATATCAATTATTATGCAAAGGAAAGTGAACACACCTCAAAGGGAGGTCTGGTCTATACCGTTGACGAGAGCGGAACTCTGTCGAGGATGATAGAAGACGGCAGGATGGTGAGCGGAGTCCTTTCCGATGAGGATCTCAGAGAACTCAAGAACGAGCTGATAAGCAGCGCCTTTTCGTATGATGACAAAAATTTCAGGCATATCTACGGCATCAAGGATACCATAGAGGGTACGGTACGCAGACTTGCCAGCGTCAGCGCGCTTGCAAGCCTGAAGAGCCTTTCGGGAAATGAGGCGTCAAATCATGTCAACATGGGCTATTCCCCTGATCCCGGCATTGTCGTTTATTCCACCGACGGGCTTGAGGATCTGAAGAGCGGGGACGTGAATGCGGATATCTTGGATGAGGAAAAGCATGCAAAGCAGGAACTGGAGGACGGACGGCTGGTGGGAGCCGGGGATCTGGCCTTCAAGCTTGTCACCGATGAGAACTGGTCCATAGTTGTGCCTGCAGATGAAAGTGTGAAGGAAGCCATAGGAGATGATTCCTATGTGAAGGTACGGTTTATCGAAAATGATTATGAGTCCTGGGGAAAGGTGAATTTCCTTGAAAATGAGGACGGGCTGTATCTTGAACTGGCTTTTACGAACTCCATGATCACCTTTGCACCCGAAAGATACATTGATCTTGAGCTTGAGCTTTCCGAATCAAAGGGGCTCAAGGTTCCCAATTCCGCCATAGTAAAGATGGAATTCTACCTTGTCCCGGAGGAATACCTGACGGTGGGGACCAATGAGGCTGACGGTTTTATCAGGCGCACATATCTCGAGGACGGGAGTGAGTCCACCGAGTTTGTGGCGGCTGATGTCTACAACAACGTGGACGGCATGCTCTATATCGACACCGGGGTATTCAATTCGGGAGATGTCCTTATAAAGCCGGATTCGGCCGACACATACACCGTAAAGGACAGGGATACACTGACGGGTGTCTACAATATGAACAAGGGCTACGCCGACTTTACGAATATTGAGATAATAAATTCAAATACCGAGTATTCCATAGTCAGCTCAAAGTCGAAATATGATCTTCAGGTCTATGACTATATTGTTCTGGACGGGGACGGAGTCAGCGACAGTGACTTCGTGACCGACAGGGATACGGGTATCAACATAAAATAGTTATCATTGTGAAGGATTGCCGAAACCATGTTTTGTGAACAATAAGCCGGCAGTTCTTGGCAAACCGGAGACTTATAAAATTCGCGGGTGCGAAGGCCGGACTTGCTTACAAACAGCCTCATCCGTTATGAAACGACAGATAAGCAAGGCCGGAACGGCGCAGAGCGAATTTTTGTTTATAAGGCGAACGGTGAGCCTAGAACTGTCCGAGCCGTGAACAAAACATGGTTTCGGCAGCCTTATATTAATATTAAAATAAATCATGGAGGTAATAGTTATATGATACGCGAAAATCTGAAGACCGTT
>JAFSWJ010000118.1 GCA_017444545.1 Lachnospiraceae bacterium | reverse complement strand
GTGATTGACTTCTTTTTGTCAATCACAGAACCGTCCCCTGATTGACAGAACCGTCCCCCTGATTGCTGCGGAAATCCCCCCTGTCCCCAGGATCTCTGAGACTGCGGTGCCAAAATCATGTGTCCGGCCGGGTGTCGCTGTGGCATTTTTCCGGTTTTTCATGACAAGGGGTCTGAGGATGCATTCGGAGATGACATATCTTTTTTTGATGGGGATGTCGGCTGCCGGGAGGCCTGCGATGGAATACATCCTTGAGATCATATCCTCATTCAGAGCCCTGAAAAGGATGCTTTCATCCGGAAAGGCCTGCTGGGCACAGAGCATTCCCTTCAAAAAGGACACTTCATCCTTTTCAAGACACATCATTATCCTGTCGGAAAGAAACCGCATCCTGTCATCAATTCCGGAATATTCCACAAGATCCGGGCAGTTTTCCGGGAAAAGGACGTTATCCAGTCCCGTGTTCCTGAAGATCTCACAGGTTCTTTCATCGGGGATGAATACAGTGTTGTTTGTTTTTATTATCTGAGGACAAAAGAGGGCGGGAGCGGGAAGGGAGAGGATCCAAAAGACGGCGGCAAGTTTTTCTCTTAGGCAGATATCGGAGATATTGCTGTCAAAAGAGGTTGAAAAGACCGCATCAGCCGGGTATTTTCGGATGACCTCTTCAATATCGTCTTTTTCACAGATAAGGGTGCTGACGGAGTTTTGGGCAAAAGCGTCCGCAAAGCCGTAGGTAATGCTTTCATTGCCGCTCTTTACTATGATAATCCTGTTCATTATGCTATAATTCCTTTCATGAATATTTCAGCTGCGATGATAATAAAAAGAGGAGAGGAAAAGGAGCTTGAACGATGCCTGAAGTCATTAAAGGGGATCGTTTCGCAGATCGTTGCCGTAACTTCCCCGAAAACGGGGGAGGATGATGGAACTGACAGACTCCTTTCAGAATATGGTGCAGAGGTCTTTTATCTGGAATGGCCGGGGGACTACAGTGCGGCCCGCAATGAAAGCCTGAAGCATGTCACCGGAGATTATGTGCTTGTTATCGACACCGATGAGTATGTGAAAAAGTTTGATTTTGTACCGGAACCGGGTGTTTTTGTTTATCGTCTTCTTCGTGAAAATGAATATACGGATTCCGACATGGCTCTTTCAAACAGGGAGAGGCTGAACCGTCTTTTCAAAAACGGGATGTTTCATTATGAGGGCAGGGTGCATGAGCAGCTTGTGCCCGATGACAAAAAGGAATGCGCCACCGCAATGACGGATGTGGTCATAGGACACACAGGCTATGCGGATCCGTCATCGATGCAGAAAAAGAGTCGTTCCTACAGGGAACTGCTTCAAAAGATGCTTGAGGATTCTCCTGATGATCCGTATGTGCTTTTTCAGATCGGACGTACTTATTATGTGGAAAAGGACTATGAAAATGCGATCCTTTCTTTTGAAAAAGCGCTGAATCTCGATCCTGACCCGGATCTGGAATATACCGAATCCCTGCTTGAAACTTACGGATACGCATTATTAAACCACAACGAAGCACAAAAAGCAATGTCTTTGTTTGGTGTTTATGATGATTTTTCGCGTTTTGCGGATTATCTGTTTCTGTGCGGTCTGATCCTCATGAACAACGCGCAGTTTGACGAGGCCGTAGCCGAATTTGAAAAGGCGGCCAAAACGGAGCGTTACAGCGTGAGGGGAGTCAATTCGTATCTTGCGTTTTATAACTGCGGGGTAATAAAAGAGGTTCTGGGGGAAAGGGATGCGGCAGTCTCTTATTATGAAAAATGCGGTGACTACCCTCCCGCAAAGGCTGCTATGGAAAGGTGCGGCGTTCTTTGATTTTTGATGACGCCCTGTGTATAATGTTCCTTGGTGTTTTGGGGAATGATTCTAAAGGAAGGGGATCCGAAGGATCCCGGATGTGAGTGATGTACATTTATGATGACAGGGTCCGCTACAGTGAGGTGGACGAAAACGGGAGGATGACGCTTCTGGCGGTGCTGAACAGCTTTCAGGACTGCTCGACTTTTCAGTCTGAGGATATGGGAGTGGGATTCAATGTCCTCAGGGAGATGGGGTGCTTTTGGGTGCTCAATTACTGGCAGATAGATGTGTACAGGTATCCGGAGCTCTGCGAGAGAATAAAAGTCGGCACCTCGCCCTATGAGTGCAAGGGGTTCCTGGGCTTCAGGAATTTTTTCATGGATGATGCAGAGGGAAAACGCATCGCGATGGGCAATACGCTGTGGACTTACCTCAATATCAAAAGCGGGAAGCCCGAGCATGTGCCGCATCAGGTGATCGAGGCCTACGGGGACATGCAAAAGATGGAGATGGAATATGAGCCCCGAAAGATAAAGATCCCGGAAGACGTGACGAAGACTGAAAGAGAGCCTTTTCAGGTCAAAAGACATCATCTGGATGCCAACAATCATGTAAATAACGGTCAGTATGTCCAGATGGCTCTTGATCATGTTCAAAAGGATCTTGCCATCGACAGGATGAGGGCCGAATACAAAATGGCGGCATATCTTGATGATACGGTATATCCCGTGGTATATGAAAAAGACGGGTACTGCGCGGTCTCTCTGGGAGACGGCAAAGGAAAGGAATATGCGCTGGTGGAGTTTAAATGCTTGAAATAGGCAGGATCCAAAAACTTATCATAATAAAAACGACCGAATTCGGTGTATATCTGGCGGAGAGCAGGGAAGGCGAAGAAAGAGTGCTGCTCCCGAAAAAACAGGTTCCCCCCGGTGCAAAAAACGGGGATGAGATCGGGGTTTTTCTGTACAGGGATTCAAAGGACAGGCTCATCGCCACAGTAAAAAAGCCCTATATAACCCTTGACGGGCCGGCAGTGCTTGAGGTAAAAGAGATCACGGGGATAGGGGCATTTCTTGATATGGGACTTGAAAGAGACCTGCTCCTGCCCTATCATGAGATGAAGAAGGACACAAAGGAACACGACAGGATCCCGGTAAAGATGTATGTGGACAAAAGCGGAAGGCTGGCTGCCACCCAGTGGGTGAAACCTGAAAATGAAGCGCTTTTCAGGGTGGAGGAGGATGCAAAGCATCTTTTGAGACTCCTTCATCAAAAAGGCGGCAGACTTCCTGTAGGTGACAGATCGGATATTTCCGATATCAAAAGAGAGTGCAATCTGAGCCGCAATGCCTTCAAAAAGGGAGCGGGACATCTGCTCAAGGCCGGAAAGATAGAGATATCGGATGACAGTATTATTCTGAAGGAGGATGTTAAATGAAGAGACTGAGTTCAAAAGGAGCGCCTGAGGCCATAGGACCTTATTCCCAGGCGATTTATACGGGAAAACTCATATATACTTCAGGCATCATTCCGGTGGTCCCCGAGACGGGGAAGATAGCCGGTGCCACGATCGAAGGTCAGACAGAGCAGGTATTGAAAAATCTTTCAAATCTTTTGAAGGATAACGGAAGCTCCCTGAAAAAGGTGGTGAAGACCACGGTATTCATCAAGGATATGAGGGATTTCAAGCGTATCAATGATGTGTATGCGACCTTTTTTTCTGAGCCTTATCCGGCAAGGAGCTGTGTGGAGGTGGCAAGACTTCCAAAGGATGTGAAGATTGAACTGGAAGCCATCGCGGAGAAGGGAGAGAGTTCTTCCGAAAAGGAGGAGGCTCCCGAAAAGACCGCTGTTGCAAAGAAGAGCGCGGCTGTAAAGAAGACTTCGGCTGCAAAGAAGCCTGCAGCAGCAAAAAAGACTGCAGCAAAGAAGGCTGAGCCTGAGCCTGAAATTGCGCAGATCCCGGTGGTTGAGGTTTCAACGGAATCTGAACCCGAACTTGAGGAGATAAAGATCGATGAGCTTCAGGTCGAAAAACCGGTGATCTCCGAACCTGAACCTGAGGAAAAGAAGACCGTTGAAAAGAAAGAGAAACCTGCAGCAAAAAAAACTGCGGAAAAAAAGACTCCCGAAAAAAAGGCTCCCGTAAAGAGGAAGGTGGCTTCGTCAAAGGAGGATACCGTAAAGGCTTCGGAGACGCAGAAGCCTGCGGCAAAAAAGGCAAAGTCCGCCGGAAAAAAAGCAGATACAGCGCCGGATGAGGTGACGACTCCGGCAGATGAAACCAAATAGACAATCAGTAACAGATTCACGAAAGAGAGGTGAAAGGCATGAAGGTAAATAATATTCATGACATCGAGAAATTTTTCAAGGTAGTCGATGAGTGCAAGGGAAAGGTGGAGCTTGTGACAGGAGAGGGAGACAGACTCAATCTCAAGTCAAAGCTTTCACAGTATGTTTCCATGGCAAACATTTTTTCTGACGGAACGATAAAGGAGCTTGAGCTTGTTGCTTACGAGCCCGAGGATATTGACAAACTTGTCAACTTTATGATGAATCAGTAAAGATGGACAAAAAAAAAGTGGGCAGGACCGGATGGCTGTAT
>JAFSWJ010000117.1 GCA_017444545.1 Lachnospiraceae bacterium | reverse complement strand
TGATACGCCAAAGATCCTGGAGACCCTTTCACAAAAGGATCCACATGTACGTTTCATCCACAGGGAGAATGAAAAGGGGCTTGCTACCGCGGTGATCAGAGGCTTTGAGGAGGCAGACGGGGATTTTCTTGCCTGCATGGATGCAGATCTGCAGCATCCGCCGGAAATACTGAGGCCCATGTACGCCGCGCTTTGCAGCGGAGCAGACATCTGCGTGCCCAGCCGCCTGATAAAAGGAGGCAGCGACGGGGGTCTGAACCTGTACAGGAAGTTTGTTTCAGGTACCGCAAGATGGATGGGAAAGCTTCTGCTGCCCTGTCTCAAAAAGATCTCGGATCCCACCAGCGGTCTGTTCATGTTCAGACAGAGCATGCTTGCAGGTGCCGATCTTCAGCCTGTAGGCTGGAAGATCATGATAGAGGTACTTGCCATGACGGATTATTCCCTGGTTGTCGAGATACCCTACTCATTTCAGGACAGGGCATCGGGCGAATCAAAGCTTTCAAAGGACGCCACCCTGCAGTACATAGAGCAGCTTTTCGGCCTCAGAAAGAGGGGAAAGAGGCATGAGGATCTGCTTGTCACGAGATGGAGTCCGGAATTTACTGAAAAGATGGTGAAAAAATATGTCTGAAGGCAGCAAATACAAAGACTACATCAGGATCCGGGGTGCCAATGAGCACAATCTCAAGGGTCTGGATGTGGATATACCGAGAAATGCACTGACGGTATTTACGGGGCTCTCGGGTTCGGGAAAATCTTCACTTGCCTTTGATACGATATATGCGGAGGGACAGCGCAGATATATGCAGTCCCTTTCTTCGTATGCAAGGATGTTCCTCGGACAGATGGACAAGCCTGATGTGGAGAGCATCGAGGGACTTCCTCCGGCAATTTCCATAGATCAGAAGTCCACCAACAGAAATCCCAGGTCGACCGTGGGTACAGTCACGGAGATCTATGATTATTTCAGACTTCTGTATGCCCGCATAGGCATACCCCACTGCCCGAACTGCGGCAGGGTCATCAGCAGACAGACTGCGGATGAGATGACGGATGCCCTGATGGCCCTGCCCGAACGGTCAAAGATCCAGCTTCTGGCACCGGTGGTCCGCGGCAAAAAGGGAACCCATGAAAAGGTCCTGGAGAGAGCCAGAAAGAGCGGATACGTGAGGGTCATCATTGATGGCAGCATGTACGAACTCTCGGAAGAGATAAAGCTTGAAAAAAACCTGAGGCACAGCATAGACATAGTTGTTGACAGGCTGGTCATAAAACCGGGCATAGAGACCAGGCTTGCGGGCTCCATCGAAAATGTGCTGGATCTGTCAGAGGGTCTGCTGGTAGTTGATGTTGACGGCAAAAAACAGATGAATTTTTCCGACAGCTTTTCCTGTCCGGACTGCGGCATCAGTATCGATGAGATAGAGCCCAGGAGTTTTTCCTTCAACAATCCCTTTGGCGCCTGCCCGACCTGCGCAGGACTCGGCTACAAGATGGAATTTGACGAGGATCTGATGATCCCCGACAGGAGTCTTTCCTTTAACGAAGGAGCGGTATGCTGTATAGGCTGGGCATCAAGCAGCGAGGAAGGGAGTTTTTCCCATGCCCTCCTTGAGGCACTGGCAAAAAAGTATAAGTTTTCCCTTGATACACCCTACGGGGACCTTCCGGAAAAGGTCAGAAATATATTTATTCACGGCACGGGAGGGGAGATAGTCAAGGTACATTATGTGGGCAGACGCTCCGAGGGCGTGTATGACGAAGCCTTCGAGGGTCTTATTAAAATATGGAAAGAAGGTACCGTGAGACCTTTTCCGAAAGCCAGAAGGCAGAGTACGAATCCTACATGAGAGTCACTGCCTGCGAGGACTGCAAGGGGATGAGGCTTAAAAAGGAATCCCTTGCCGTCACCGTGGGAGACAGGAACATATATGAGATCACTTCCCTCCCGGTAAAGGAACTGGCAGTCTTCATGAAGGACATAAAGCTTTCAAAGCAGCAGGAGTACATAGGAGCACAGATATTAAAGGAGATCAGATCCAGAGTCAGCTTTCTAATGGATGTGGGTCTTGATTATCTGACTCTGTCGCGTGCCACGGGATCGCTTTCCGGCGGGGAGGCACAGAGGATCCGCCTTGCGACCCAGATAGGATCGGGGCTTGTGGGAGTGGTCTATATACTTGATGAACCCAGTATCGGTCTGCATCAAAGGGACAATGACAAGCTTCTTGCCACATTAAAGCATCTGCGGGATCTGGGAAACACCCTCATAGTGGTGGAGCATGACGAGGATACGATGATGGCTGCCGATCATATAGTGGATATCGGCCCCGGCGCCGGGATGCACGGCGGTCAGCTTGTGGCCGAGGGAACGGCAAAGGATATCATGAAGGTCAAAGCCTCTGTTACGGGGCAGTATCTTTCGGGAAAGATGAAGATAGAGGTTCCCGAAAAACGCAGGAAGCCCGCCGGATTTCTGACTGTAAAGGGCGCGGCGGAGAACAACCTCAAAAAAATAGACGTGAAATTCCCGCTGGGAGTGATGACAGCGGTCACAGGGGTCTCAGGCTCAGGGAAATCCTCGCTTGTAAACGAGATCCTCTACAAGGCAGCGGCCAGAAAGCTGAACAGAGCCCGTGTCATACCGGGAAAGCATGACAGGATCCTCGGTTTTGAAAAGCTCGACAAGGTCATAGCCATAGACCAGTCGCCCATAGGAAGGACTCCCAGGTCAAATCCGGCCACCTATACAGGTGTGTTTGACCTTATCAGGGATCTTTTTTCGGGTACGGCAGAAGCCAGAGCCCGCGGCTACAGCAAGGGCAGGTTTTCCTTTAATGTCAAAGGCGGCAGATGCGAGGCCTGCAGCGGTGACGGAATAGTGAAGATAGAGATGCATTTTCTGCCGGATGTCTATGTTCCCTGCGAGATCTGCCACGGAAAGAGATACAACAGGGAAACTCTCGATATCATGTACAAGGGCAAAAACATAGCCGATGTCCTGGATATGACGGTGGAGGAGGCACTCACCTTTTTTGAGAATGTTCCGACAATCAAAAGAAAGATCCAGACCCTCTACGATGTGGGACTTTCCTATATCAAGCTGGGGCAGCCTTCAACCGAACTTTCCGGAGGCGAAGCCCAGAGGATCAAGCTGGCGGCCGAACTTTCAAAAAAGGGAACCGGCAAGACCCTCTACATCCTTGACGAACCTACGACCGGCCTGCATTTTGCCGATGTGCACAAGCTGGTGGACATATTGAGACGGCTTTCCGAGAGCGGAAATACCGTAGTTGTGATCGAGCACAACCTGGACGTGATCAAATGTGCCGACTACATCATAGACCTGGGTCCGGAAGGCGGCGACGGCGGCGGCACGGTGATAGCCGAAGGCACTCCCGAGCAGGTCGCCAGAATGAAGCAATCCTACACCGGCCACTACATCAAAAAAATGCTCTGAATTTGTGGGACAGGGGACGTATCTATGTCCCACAATTATGTAACCTATAAAAGCAAGGGGGACGGTTCTCTGTTTTGGTTTTTCACGAAACATGAACTGTCCCCTTAATTTAAAACGGTTAACATAAAAGTGGGACAGAGATACGTCCCCTGTCCCACTTTTAAATTTGGTATAAAGTATTTTCACTATACTGCCGATATAACTATTGCAGGGACGCAATTTAAGTAGTTGCGTCCTTTTTTAGTAGATTTTACATATTGAAAAAACGTTCGTTTCGACTTAAAATTTATTAGTTGCACTGTTTATATGGAATTTTGGGAGATTACGGAATGAACGGAACAGATATTGGTATAGATCTGGGGACCGCGAGTGTCCTGGTATATATAAGAGGCAAGGGTGTTGTCCTGAAGGAGCCGTCTGTGGTGGCTTTTGACAGGGACACAAACAAGATCAAGGCTATAGGCGAGGATGCCAGACTCATGCTTGGCCGTACACCCGGCAACATAGTTGCCATCAGGCCCATGAGACAGGGAGTCATCTCTGATTATACAGTTACGGAAAAGATGCTCAAATACTTCATCCAGAAGGCGGTCGGCAAGAAAACCTTCAGAAAACCCCGTATCTGTGTGGGTGTGCCCTCGGCGGCCAGTGAGGTTGAGAGAAAGGCTGTTGAGGATGCGGCCTATCAGGCGGGAGCCAGAGAGGTGGGCATCATAGAGGAGCCCATAGCGGCGGCCATAGGAGCGGGCATAGACATCTCAAAGGCCTGCGGCAACATGATCGTCGATATAGGCGGCGGCACCTCCGATATAGCAGTCATATCCCTTGGTGGAGCGGTGGAATCCACCTCCATCAAGATAGCGGGAGATGATTTTGACGAGGCCATAGTCAGATATATGAGGAAAAAGCACAACCTTCTCATAGGAGAGAGAACGGCCGAGGATTTAAAGATCAATATAGGCTCGGTATTCCAGAGGCCTGAGATCGATTACATGGATGTGAGGGGAAGAAACCTGCTGACGGGACTTCCCGTGACGATAGAGGTATCCTCCGAGGAGACCGAGGAGGCACTCAAGGAGACCACTGCACAGATAGTAGAGGCCATTCACAGTGTATTGGAGCGTACTCCCCCTGAGCTTGCGGCGGATATCGCAAGCCGCGGCATAGTCCTCACGGGAGGCGGATGTCTGCTCCGGGGTCTCGAGGAGCTCATCACCGAAAAGACCGGTATCAATACCATGACGGCAGAGGATCCCATGACAGCGGTTGCCATCGGGACAGGAAAATACGTGGACTTCCTGAGCGGGTACCACGACGACGTGAACTAAACAGTTTCCAAGGTCATATATTGCTCAAGCTTGCTTGAGGCAATATATGACTTTGGAAACAAAAAACATGAGGAAGCAGCAATTTGCGAAGCAAATTAGCGGATTCCGAATGTTTTCAGGATTGCGGGAGCTGCGAAGGCAGCGGAGCAATCCGTGTTTAGTGACAGACTCGGAAAAGCCGGACTTTGGAAACAAAAAGGATGAGAAAGGAGCACCATGGTTAAAGGTTTATACACTGCGCATACTGCGATGATAAACGAAGAGCACCGCATGGATACGCTCACAAACAACCTGGCAAACTTCAATACCACAGGCTACAAAAAGGAGGGAGCGACCCAGCAGTCCTTTCACGATGCATTGGCAGTCAAGATAAAGGATCACTCCGACTGGTACCTGTCAAAGAGGATGGGCTTCATGCAGCCCGGTGTGAAGATAGGCGAGACCTATACCGACTGGTCGGAGGGCGGCATGAAGCAGACAGACAATACCTTCGATCTGGCGCTTTCGACCTATGGCTTCTTTGAGATAGAATACACCGACAAGGCCGGGGTCACCTCCACGAAATATACCAGAGACGGTGCCTTCACGCTTACAAGCGGAGGAGCGCTGGTCACAAAGGACGGGGATTTCGTTCTTGACACAAACGGAAATCACATCACTCTGGATCCAACCCAGGATGCAAGGATCGACAGACAGGGAAACATATACCAGGGAAACAACCAGCTGGTCGCCACCATCGCCGTAACAGATTTCAATGATTATGATTATCTGCTCAAGTTCGGCGAGAACATGTATGAGACTGTGGAAGGCGCACAGGAGGTGCCCTCCCAGGCACAGACCATATCCGGATATCTGGAGCAGTCAAACGTGGATATAGTATCTGAGATGGTCCAGATGATATCGGTACAGAGGCATTACGAAGCAAATCAAAAGATAATACAGACTATGGATGATTCACTCGACACGGCTGTCAACAATCTTGGAAGGCTGCAGTAACCTGAAAAGGCTCGCTGCATCCGGATCGCAGTAAACTGCAATCGGCAACATCACAGGAGGAAATGACATGGTACGTTCATTATGGACAGCCGCAACCGGCATGATAGCACAACAGAATAATGTCGACACGATAGCGAACAATATCGCAAACGTGAACACCGTAGGCTACAAGACGGAGGTAAATGAGTTCAAGAGCCTCCTCTACCAGAATCTCCAGACCAGGACCACGACGGCAAACGGGCAGCAAAAGCCCATCAGCGCCCAGGTGGGACTTGGTACCAGAAATGCATCCATCACTTCGGAATTTACCCAGGGTTCCCTGCTTGAGTCCGAAAATATCACAGCCTTTGCCATCCAGGGAGACGGCTTCTTTGCAGTCCGCGGGGAGGACGGAGTCACTTATTATACAAGGAACGGTGATTTCAACTGGTCACTCACGCAAAACGGCATAGCACTCACTGATTCTGACGGGCGTGCGGTGCTGAATACAAACGCCCAGCCCATCACTCTGGGTAATCAGTACATAGCCAACAGGCTCACGGTGGGAGCGGACGGCTCCATCATGTATCCGGATGCAAACAATAACCCCCAGCCCATAAACGTGACCATAGGACTTTTCCAGTTCCTCAATCCCAAGGGACTCAACAAGGAGGGGGACAGCCTCTATACGGTGACAGCGGCTTCCGGAGCGGTGATGAACGAAGCTACAAATGCGAACCTCAAAAAATCCGTGGTCAGACAGGGATATCTGGAAGGTTCAAATGTCCAGGTGGCAGACGAGATGGTAAACCTGATCGTTGCACAGAGAGCCTATGAACTCAATTCAAAGGCGATCACGACAACGGACGACATGATGTCCACTGCGGTTCAGGTCAAGAGGTGATAGCGCATGGATATTGATTCCTCATATTTTTCAAATTATCTGAATAATGTTCAGGATGATGCCGCATCAAAGACGGCGCAATATACAAGCCTCAAAAACAGGCTGAATTCCACGGACAAAAACACTTCCGATGACGAACTCATGGACGTCTGCAAGCAGTTTGAGGCATATTTCATCGAGCAGGTCTTCAAGGAAATGGAAAAGACCGTGCCAAAGTCTGACATGGGCTACAATTCCGACGACCGACTGGTGAACTTTTTCAAGGATGACGTCAGGCAGAAGCTTGCGTCAAAGGCGGGAGAGCAGCAGGGGCTCGGACTTGCGCAGATGATGTACGAACAGATGAAAAGAAACTACAGTGCGGTGATACCGCCGGAGGCGGAAACGCCAAAGACACAGGATACGGAAAAGGAAACGCCGGAAATAAACGATATTGAAGGATAGGATAGAAGGGATCGTTGACCACGTCATCTACAGAAACGAAGACAACGGCTATACGGTCCTTGAGCTTGTACAAAAGGATAATAAAAACATAACGGTGGTCGGCAACATGCCCTCCTTTGATGCCGGTGAGGCGGTGATGTTTGAGGGAGAGTATGTGAAGCACCCCGTCTATGACCTGCAGTTTCGCATGGATTCCTATGAGCTCCGGGCTCTTGAGGACAGGGAATCCATACTGAGGTATCTTTCCTCGGGGGCGGTGAAGGGCATAGGTCAGGCTCTGGCCGGCAGGATAGTTGACCGCTTTGACGTTGATTCTTTCAGGATCATCGAGGAGGAGCCGGAAAGGCTCGCCGAGGTGAAGGGCATCAGCATCAGAAAGGCGATGGAGATTTCCGCAGCCTTCGAACAAAGGGCAGCCTCAAGAAATGCCTTTTCATTTCTCCAGCAATACGGACTTTCAAATACTCTCATCCAAAAGATCTACGACAGATACAAAGACGGACTCTACGATATCATCAGGAAAAACCCCTACAGATTAATAGAAGACATTGAGGGCGTGGGCTTTAAAACAGCCGATACACTGGCCCGTGCTGTCGGCTCGGTGTCCGATCCGGGCAGCCGTACACGTTACGGTCTGCTCTACATCCTTTCGCAGGCTGAGGCAGAGGGCAACACCTGCCTGAGGCAGGAGGATCTGATAAACAGGGCAGATGAGCTTTTGGAGTCGGGAAAAGATGAGGCTGAAAAGGCTCTGGCAGATCTTTCCATCGACAGGAAGGTGATGCAAAGGACCGGGGATGACGACAGCACCCTTGTGTTTTCCGCATCGGCCTTTAATGCCGAGTCGGAATGCGCATCAAAGCTTCTCGAGCTGAACACCCTGATAAAACAGGATGAAAAGGAAGTCGGGACAGCTCTTGAAAGGATACAGAAAAAGCTGGACATAGTGCTTGAGGACAGCCAGCTCCTGGCTGTTACAAAGGCGATCGAAAACGGGGTGTTCATCCTGACCGGAGGACCCGGCACCGGCAAGACCACCATCATCAGGGTCATGCTGGAATATTTTGCAAACGAAGGCTATGAGATCCTGCTGACTGCGCCTACGGGCAGGGCCGCAAAAAGGATGTCCGCAGCCACAGGCTATGATGCCGCCACCATCCACAGGACCCTGGGCGTCGGAGGACGGGAGGGCGATGCGGAAAAAAGGAGGTTTTCCCATGACCGTGAAAACCCCCTGGAGACTGATATCCTCATAGTGGATGAGATGTCGATGGTAGATATCTATCTCTTCAGATCACTTCTCATGGCGGTTGCCCACGGCACAAAGCTGATCCTGGTGGGAGATGAAAACCAGCTTCCCTCCGTGGGACCGGGAGCTGTACTCAAGGACCTCATCAACTCCGGATGCTTTGAGGTTGTGACTCTTTCAAAGATATACAGGCAGTCGGAGGCCGGAGACATAGTCACAAACGCCCACAATATCAGGCTTGGCCGGCAGATCCGTCTCGACAACGATTCAAAGGACTTTTTCTTTCTCGAAAGAAACAATGCCGAAAAGATCATCGAAGGCATTGATTATCTCATAAAGAAAAAACTTCCTCCCTATGTAGGCTGCGGCTCAGGGGAGATACAGGTGCTCTCGCCCATGAGAAAGGGAACTCTCGGAGTCGAAAACCTCAACGTGCGGCTCCAGCAGAT
>JAFSWJ010000116.1 GCA_017444545.1 Lachnospiraceae bacterium | reverse complement strand
CTCATTGATATGGGTATAGAGCCCTATCTGCTGGCAGATTCCATAGTGGGAATCATTGCCCAGCGTCTGGTGAGGCGCCTGTGTCCCAACTGCAAAAAGGCAAAAGAACCGGATGAGGAAGAAAAGGAGCTTCTTGGTATCCCCGCAAGTTCCAAAAAGAAGATAAAGATATATGAACCCTGTGGCTGCGATCAGTGCGACAACACCGGATTCAAGGGTCGTATAGGTGTGTATGAAATATTGGAGATATCTCCGAAGCTGAAGAGGGTCATTTCAAAGAATTCCACTGCCGAGGAGATAAAAGAGGTTGCCATGGAGGAGGGCATGAACACTTTGAGGATGTCGGCAACCAGATATGTGCTTGAAGGAATCACGAGCGTGGCCGAAATGAAGAAGGTATCATTTGATGTATAAAATGAGAGGAGAGTAAAAAATGGCAGTATTAACCCTTGACCAGTCGCTGAAAAGATCAATGGAGATGAAAGCCTCCGACGTGCACTACTCGGTCGGAAGACCCATAATGATAAGGGTGGACGGAGATCTGGTTGAAATGGACGAGCATGTCCTGAAACCTGAGGATGTCAAAAAAATGTTTGACCCCATCATGAACGACAAACAGAGAGCCGAACTTGACAAGGAAGGAGAGATAGACTTCGCCTATTCCCTTGCATCAGTCGGAAGATTCCGTCTGAACGTATTCAAACAGAGGGGTACCTATGCTGCAGCATTGAGACTCCTGCCATTTGACATACCTGACCCCGAGAAGCTTTCGATACCTGAAGCGGTTGTGGAAATGACCGGCAAAAAGAGAGGACTTGTTCTGGTAACAGGTCCCACAGGATCGGGAAAATCCACCACTCTTGCTTCTCTGATCAACGTCATCAATCAGGAAAAACCGGTCCACATCATAACGCTCGAGGATCCTATAGAGTATCTTCACAAATCACAGACAGCTGTAGTTGTCCAGAGAGAGATAGGACTTGATACGCAAAGCTACGCACAGGCACTTCGTGCAGCGCTCCGTCAGGATCCGGATATCATCCTCCTCGGAGAGATGAGAGATCTGGACACCATCGCAACGGCGGTGACCGCGGCGGAGACAGGACACCTTGTGTTCTCGACCCTGCATACCATCGGAGCTGCAGCTACGATCGACCGTATAGTTGACGTCTTCCCGCCTCACCAGCAGGAGCAGATCAGGATCCAGCTTGCAACGGTTCTGGAGTGCGTTGTTTCCCAGCAGCTCATGCCCATGTCCGGAAAGGATGGCGGACGATGTGCTGCCTTTGAGGTAATGGTTGCAAATCCCGCTATCAGAAACCTGATACGTGAAGGAAAGACCTTCCAGATCCCTTCCATGATGCAGACAAACAGAAAGATGGGTATGATCACAATGGATGACTCGCTCTATGAGCTGTATGCAAAGAGAAAGATCTCCGGTGAGACAGCACTCACCTTTGCCCAGGATTACCAGTACCTTTCAAGAAAAGTAATATAACAGGAGGAATGAGATAATGGCATCATATGGTTATGTAGCGATCGATGCGTCCGGAAAGGAAATGAAGGGCAGCATGGTTGCCGACAATCCGGGTCAGGTTCACCAGAAGCTTACCGGTCAGGGACTGACCGTTCTCGAGGTAAACGAGCAGGGAATCCTGAACCAGGATATAAACATTGATTTTGGAGGCAAACCCAAGCCCAGAGATTTTTCGGTATTCTGCCGCCAGTTCGTGTCCATGACCCAGGCAGGTGTCACCATCATAGATGCTCTGAACATGCTTGGTGAACAGACTGAAAATGTGAAGCTTGCAAAAGCCATAAAGCAGACACAGATATCTGTTGAAAAAGGAGAGACTCTCTCTGACTCCATGGAAGAGCAGAAAAAGATATTTCCGCCTCTTTTGATCCATATGATCAGAGCCGGTGAATCGTCAGGTTCACTTGATATTGCTTTTGAGAGGATGGCTACCCAGTTTGAAAAGGATGCAAAGCTTGCAGCGACGGTAAAGAAAGCGATGATCTATCCTGTCATAGTCATGCTCGTTGCCATCGGAGTCGTTGTGGTCATGCTGACTTTTGTCATCCCAAGCTATGCAGAGATGTTTGCGGACATGGAGATGGATCTGCCCGGCATCACAAAAGCGGTTATGAAGGCCAGCGATTTTATTATAGGCTACTGGTATATACTGATAGCCATAGTTGTCGCTATAGTCGTCGGTTTCAAGCTGTTTTACGGCTCCAATACCGGCAGACACATAGTGGACAATCTGCTGCTGCACAACAAACTGACTGGACCTTTGCAGCAAAAGAGTGCAGCTGCCCGTTTTGCAAGAACCCTCAGTACCATGCTTGCGGCAGGTATCTCAATGCCGGATGCGCTTGAGATCACTTCAGGAACGCTGACAAACGTGATAATAAAGGATGCAGTCCTTGACTGCAGGGAGGATATAGTACAGGGTACATCCCTTTCATCACCTATTGAGAGAAGCAGGCAGTTCCCGCCCATGGTGCATCATATGATCCGTATCGGCGAGGAATCCGGTGATGTCGAGGGACTGCTCACAAAGCTTGCCGACTACTTTGAGGAAGAGGTCGAGATGGCTACCGAGAGTATGATGGCAGTCATGGAACCGCTCATCATCCTGGTCCTGGCCGGTGTCGTCGGTATTCTGATCGGTGCGGTCATGGCTCCGATGCTCAAGATGTATCAGGGAATGGACAACCTTTGATCGATGTCAAAGCAGAAATACTATGCCGTCGCGGTCGGAAAAAGACCCGGTATATATTACTCCTGGGAGGAATGCAAGGCTGTTGTGGACGGCGTGAAAGGCGCTGTCTACAAGTCTTTCCCCTCTGTCAGGGAAGCGGCGGCTTTTATAGCAGATCATGACGGATCTTCAGGGACAGGACGTTTTGCAAATGATCCGGAAAAAGAAGAGATAAATGACCGGATCCGGGAAAAGATCGATTCTATGGAAGATGACGAGGTCATCGCTTTTGTGGACGGCAGCTTTGATGCCGCAAACGAATGCTCGGGATTTGGAGCCATCCTACTTTTTTCTGACGGAAAAAGAGAGGAACTCTCCGGACATTTTGACAGGGACTACAGTGAGGATTTCATAGCCCTGAGAAATGTCGCGGCAGAACTTGAGGGCGTGAAGGCTGCGGTAAAAAGAGCAATAGGATCCGGAAAGAAAAAGATAGCTGTCTATTATGATTACACCGGTATCGAGAAGTGGGCAACGGACAGCTGGAAGGCAAACAAAGATATCACAAAAGCCTACAAGGCTTTTATCAGGGAAAGTGAAAAGGATATAAAGATCAGTTTTTTCAAGGTGAATTCCCATACGGGAGTTACACTGAACGAGGAGGCGGATATTCTGGCAAAAAAGGCTGCGGCAGGGACGTCAGAGGAAAAGCACCGGTGATCGCTGCGGCAACAGACAGAAAAAAGGCGGGATTGGGATGAAGTCTATACATACCATGATAGCGGGGATTTTTTTCATCTTCTCCATTATCATTTCCACCATGCTGATCATAGTTTCATATGTCGGGATCAATGATATCAGTAACAGGGATAACGACAGGATCATGGAACTGATCATCGAAGAGAAAAAAGAAGATATCGAATCAGTGATGGATGATGTCAGCAGAAGTCTTGACAACACCTATTATTTTGCAAAAAAGGAACTTGACAGGGATGCCGCAAAGGTTTCCGACCCTTCCTTCAGGGAAGAATATCTGGAAAGGGTAAAGGATATGGCTCTTGTCGAGGCATCCTCCGCAGAAGCTGCCACTGCAGTTTATTTCCGGTTTTCAGATGATGTCAAAGAGGAGCCGTTGGGCTTTCTCTACCGGAAAAATCCGGAAGGATCCTTTGAAAAGCTGACTCTTACTGATATTTCCGCATATGACAAAAATGATCTCAATCATGTCGGCTGGTATTATATCCCGCAAAGATCCAAATCTCCGGTCTGGATAGGACCCTACAGAAATGACAATATGGGAATAGAGATGATATCATATATCACTCCTGTCTATGAGGATGGGGAGTTCATGGGCGTGGTCGGAATGGATATGGAGGTTGAAAGCTTCCGTGACTGTGCCGAAAAGATCAGGATATATGAGACCGGATCTGCCGTACTTTTTGATGCTGAGGACAATATCGTTTATGCGAGGGATGCCTCAAACGGTCTGGACAGGGATCTCTTTGACAATGAGACATTGATATTGCTGCAGGCGATGAAGGATTCGCTTCAAAGAGAGAAGCCGGTTGAGTATGCCTCATCCGTCAAGCCCATGAGACTGATCGCAACAAGGCTTGAGAACGGGATGACTTTGTGTCTGACTGCACCTGTTGACGAGATCAATTCCCTGAGGACGACAGTTCTGGGATATGCGATCCTTTTCAGCGTGATAGTGATGCTCATTTCGCTGATCCTTGTTTATAATGTTGTGAAGGTGGCATTGAAGCCTTTGAGGGAGCTGACTGAGGCCTCCGAGCAGGTTACTAAGGGAAATCTTGATGTGAAGCTGGAATATCTTGGAGATGATGAATTCGGCCAGCTTTCCGGAACCTTCAACAACATGACTGCCATGATGAGGAGTTATTTCTATCATTTTCATTCTCTGGCATACACAGATGAGCTCACAGGCCTGAACAACAAGGCTGCATTCACCATAACAAAGGATGTCATAGAGAGTGAGATCAAAATGGGCAGGGCGGCATTTTCCATAGTTTCCGTTGATATCAATAATATGAACGGGATCAATGAGAAGGTGGGACGCAAGAGAGGCGACGAGGTGATCAGCAGGGTCGTGCAGTCCATGAGGGAGACCTTTGTGGGTTTTCCGCTCTACAGGATAGAAGGAGACAGGTTCTGTGCCATCATAAATGATGTGGATGCAGACATCCTCATAGAAAATCTGATGTCGTCCATCGAAAAAAGAAGCAATGAGGATGAAAAGATATTTGGAACAGGCTACAGTGTTGCAGCAGGAGAGGCAACCTACGACAGAGAAAGCGACAAGAGCTTCGGAGAGGTATACGAGCGCGCCGAGCAGGTCATGCAGAGGAACAAGAAAAAGATGCAGGCATAGTACAGTCTGTGTCTGACAGTGCTTGAGAGGGCGGGATGTTGGAGATAGTCAGAAGCAGGGATATCTGTGTTCTTTGCAGAGAGATCCTCAGACTCATTAACAGAAAGATAATGGATCACAGCTCCAGAGTCGGATATATCCTCTATTGTATGCTCAGGTGTGAGGACAGATATGAAGACTATGAGCTTGCTGAATTTGCGCTTCTGGGAATGCTCCACGATATAGGAGCGTTCAAGGTGGATGCGGATTCGGATGTCCTGACCTTTGATATGACCAATGTCATGCCGCATTCGATCTACGGTTCTCTTTTCATGAAGTATCTGTCTCCTCTCGGAGATGAGAGGTCAAAGATACTCATGTATCATCATATAGACTACAGGCAGCTTGAGGATGTGAAGCTTGAAAACAAAAACATCGCAAACTACCTGAATCTTGCGAATGTTGTGGATATCTACAACAATTCCATAGGCTCAAAATTTGACTATCTCAGGTTGAAAAATTATATCGGAACGAAGTATTCACAGGAATGCTTTGAACTTTGCGCCCAGGCTCAGAAAAGATTTGATATCTTTGATAAACTCAAGAGCGGGAAATACAAGGAAGAGCTGGATGAAGTATTTGAGAGCATGATGCTTTCAGACGGTGAAAAAAATAAATTCATCGAGCTTTTGATGTATATTTCGGGCTTCAGGGATGAGATGAATGTCATAAACACAGTGACCTCAACCTGTGTGGCTATGGAGATAGCTGAACGTATCAGCGAGATAAGTGATGAGGACAAGAATGTTCTTTATTATGCATCCATACTTCATGATGTGGGAATGCTGACGGTTCCGACCGAGATCATAGAGGCACCCAGAAAGCTCACGCCCGATGAGATCGAGGTCATGAGAAGACATGTCGAGGTGACGGACAATCTGCTTCGGGGAAGAGTAAATGACAGGGTGGCGGATGTGGTACTTGCCCACCATGAAAGGGGAGACGGTTCGGGATATCCGAATCATCTTGAGTATACAGCTCTCAACATGCCAATGAGGATACTTCAGGTGGCAGATACCGTGACGGGTCTGACCTGCAAGAGGCCGTACCATGAGCCCAGAGGAAAGGAGGCGGTGATCTCCATCCTGAAGAATGAGGTGGATCACAACCGGTTCCACAGGGGCGTTGTGATGGCTTTTGTGAATAACTATGATGACATCATGGCTGTTGTACAGAAGCGTACAAAGGAGATCACGGTCAACTGGAGTACCCTGAACAAACAATATCAGAGCATCAAGGGCACCTTAAAAAAATAACAAGTGTGTGGGACAGGGGACGTTTCTCTGTCCCATTTTTATGTAAACACATATTGCGGCCGTCAACATATATGTTTTGTTCACGGCTCGGACAGTTCTAAGCTCACCGTTCGTCTGATAAACCAAATTTTGGAGGCCCCGTTCTGCACGTACAGATCACGTGCAGCCGGCGTACTCCAAAATTTATCAGACTCCGGTTTGCTAAGAACTTCCAGCTTATTGTTCACAAAACATATATGTTGCCGGCCGGTATTTGAAAAAAAGTGGGACAGAGAAACGTCCCCTGTCCCACTTTTTTCAGATTCAGATGTACCAGTCTTTGAGGAGAGGATACAGCTGTCTGTACCTCTTGTATTTTTCTTCGTAGCGGGCTGCTATGGCAGGATCGGGGCTCACGGTCTTGCTGATCTTTACGATCTTGTCGCAGGCCTCCTTTACACTTGCGTATTCACCGCAGGCAACCGCAGCAAGCATCGCGCCTCCCATGGAAGGTCCCTGCTCGTTTTCGGGAACATCTACTTCTATATTGAGGATGGCAGCCATCATCTTTTTTGCCAGATCCCCCTTTGATCCGCCGCCGCAGATCCTGGTTCGTTTCACATCTATGCCAAGGTCTCTTGCAACCTCAAAGGAATCCCTGATACCAAAGGATATACCCTCCATGACTGCCTGTATCATATCCGTACGGCTTGAATCCATGGACATTCCGATGAAAGCAGCACGGGCGCTGGGGTTGTTGTACGGAGAACGCTCACCCATCAGGTAGGGCATAAAGAATAAAGAGTTGTTTCAAATCATATAATAGGTGATCTTTCCTTCCACACCCACGAAAACATTGGTTATCAGGATGTCGTTCATAAACCAT
>JAFSWJ010000115.1 GCA_017444545.1 Lachnospiraceae bacterium | reverse complement strand
GGGACGTTTCTCTGTCCCATTTTTATGTTAACCCCTCACGTCAGCTTCCTCAACCATAAGATTTGGAACGTTTTCTCGTCCCTTTCCGAAAAATAACGCCAGTGTGGGACAGAGAAACGTCCCCTGTCCCACACTGGTGTTATTAAAAGTTGCTTGTCAATGTGTAGATCATCTCCGGCAGGAGCTGCTTCTTGCGGCTCATGACATTTGGCATGTCATAGACCTTCCCGCCTATCCTGTCATACGGAAGATATTTTTCCGATCTGAAGCCGGTGGTCAGCAGGATGCTGTGCTCCTTCATCACATTTGTGATCATGACCACCGCCCAGTCAAGTCCGTTCTTTTCCCTGACACTTTCAAGGACAGCCAGATAATCATCACGGTAATCATCGATATCCTTGAGGGTGGTGACCTCGCACTGCCCTATGCCGATACCCACTCCGCTTTCATTATATTTCTTGAAATCAGAAAGGATCGCGCTCTCCGGATCCCTTTTTGCCAGGCTTTCCACATGAGAAAACATCTCCTGTCCGAAGCCCTCGGTGGTCACCTTGCAGATACGGGAAAGCGCCGCTGCCGTCTCCCTGTCCACATGCGTTGTTGTGGGGCTTTTCAGGATGAGAGTATCTGAAATGAGACCTGCCAGCAGGACCCGCGCCGTGTATTCATCCGGCATCATGCCGTGGCGCAAAAACAGCTGGTAGACTATGGTGCAGGTGCTGCCCAGAGGCTCGGTGTCGATGAAGATCGGCAGGTTCGTCTTTGACGCATCCAGCCTGTGATGATCCACGATCTCCACCACGTCCGCACTCTCGATGCCGCCAATGGACTGCCCGGCCTCATTATGATCCACCATGATCACCTTATAGGAAGGAGCCTTGAGAAAGCAGCGTCTCGTGACATAACCCGCAAACTCCTCCTTGTCGTAGACCGCAAGTCCCCTCTTTTTTGATCCGGAAAGAGACGCCTTCGCATCCTCGAAAAGATCGGTGGTCAAAAGCGGCTCGCCGTCACCGCGCAAAAGTTCACCGAGGGTCGGCGTATCCGTCACCCGCCCCTCGGATCCCATTTTCTGCATGAAATAATAAGTGATGTCGTCGACGCTCAAAAGACCTTTGAACCTGTCACCGTCAAAGACCGGCACCACTGACGGATTTGATTCGCTGTACTCCTTTGCAAGCGCGGTCAGCGGCATATCCGCCCCGTAACGCACCGTAGGCCGCAGCATCACATCCTCCACCTTCGGGTATACGTTTTTCATGTACACCGGCGGTTTGATCCCCAGTGCCGACAGGATCGCCTTGTTGCTGTCGCTTAAATGTCCGGGCCGCACAGGGACATAGGTCCGTGCACTGTCCGTATTTTTCTTGAGGACAGCATAGGCGCTGGCGCTGCAGACACTGTCCAGATCCGGATTTCTATGTCCGGTAATAAAAACTTTTTCCATCGGTTCACTTTGCGATATCGATGTTTTCGCCGTCAAGCCCCACATAGGCGCCGTCCTTTGCCTCTGCCGAATCGGCGTGGGCGATGAGCCACTTGTTCCTTGCCCACAGCAGCCTGTCCTCGTCATTTACGGGATCGCTTATGCGGTAATCCGTGTTTGTTCCCAGAGGAAGTCCCACAGCAACCCTGAAGCCCTTATTATCATCCAGATGGCAGGGCGCATAATGCAGGGCTGTTGCAAACACCTCAACAACAGTGCCTGCCGGAACCTTGAAAGCCTTTACCTTTGCGGTATCAAGCCTTCCGTTTCTGATCTCGCCCCTCTTTGCCAGAAGCAGCACGAAATCCTCTGTTCCTATATTGATCTCCGAATCACGGTGATACTCAAGACAGTTGAGCTTTGTGTTGTGTCCCCAGCACATGCCAAGCTCCAGAGGCATGTCGCCATAGGCCTTTTCCTTGAGAACCTTGAAGATAGGCTCTTTTTCAAGCTCCGGTATGGAGGGACTATAATCAGTACCCTCGTCCGGAAGCGGTATCGCGTTCATGGCAGCGATCAGCCCCTTTGTGTCATAGCCCTCAAGAACCTGGCCATAATCTGCAAATTCCTCATCAAATACCGAATAAAACTTCATTGTGTATCCCTCCTTTATAAGAAATGTCCTACAGGTTTTTATTATATGACAAAACACCGTGAATGAAAACTACCGTAACTACCTGCCAAACAGCGCCGCCGTCTTTTTCATCCTGTCTGCGATCTTTACCTCAAAAGGGCACCTGCTCTCGCAGCCCTTGCAGCCGATGCATTCCGAAGCCGTATGCGGCATTGCCCTGTAATGCTCCATTACGCTTTCGGGGACCGTGCCCTGCGCAGAAGCCAGGTCGTAGAATTTGTTGACCATGGCGATGTCTATGTTTACCGGGCAGGGCTTGCAATGCCCGCAATAAGTGCATATCCCGGAATACGAATGAAGCGGAGCCGAGGCCAGGACCGATGCGTAGTCCTTTTCATCATCAGATGCAGTCTCATAATAAACAGCCGCATCCACCTGTTCCTTCGTATCATATCCGCACAGGATGGAAGACGCACCCGGCCTTGTCAGGGCATAATGTATGAGCTGCGCCGGAGTGAAGGCTGCGCCAAAGGGCGATTTTTCCCTGTCAAACAAAGCCCCTCCGAAAAAGCCTTTCATCACGGTGATCCCGACTTCCTTTTCCTCGCACAGCCGGTAAAATTCCGCCCTTTCAGGATCTATTCCGGACAGCTGATCCCTGTCATAGCCTTCAAACATGGAGTCCAGATCCTCTGTGGCAGGCCGCATGTCAAAGGCCGGATTGATGCTGAAAAGGATCATTTCGATAAAGCCCGTCTCTACCGCAAGCTTTCCGATCTTAGGATTGTGGGTGCTTAAGCCTATATGCCTGATGATCCCCCTGTCGTGAAGCTCATGGACATAATCAATGAAGTCCCCGTTCATCGAAGCCTCCCAGTCCTCCATGGAATCGATGTAATGTATCATTCCCAGATCGATATAGTCTGTACAAAGCCTTTTTAAGAGATCTTCAAATGCAGGCGGGACAGCCTTCATATCCCTGGTCCGCACATACTGCCCGTTCTGATAAGTGGAGCCAATGTGGCCCTGCACGTACCAGGAATCGCGGCATCCTTCCATCGCCCTGCCTATGATGTCCCTTGACTTCGGATCGGGCATCCAGCAGTCCACAATGTTTATCCCCAGATCATGCGCATACTTAAGCAGTTCGACCGATTCCTCCTCCTCATGCCTTTCAAGCCATTCTCCCCCAAAGCCTATCTCACTGACCATTAGTCCGGTCTTTCCAAGTTTCCTGTATCTCATAGCCTCCTCCATTTCATTTATGTGACAGGGGGACAGTCCCCCTGTCAACTTTTTTGTGACAGGTTCTATGATTGATACAAACCTGACAATTATAGAATCGTCAATTATTTAAATTGTATCAATCACAGAACCGTCCCCTGATTGACTTTACTGCCAGCTGTCTCCGACGAGGGCTCCTTTATAATCCACCTGTTTCTCTTTGATCTTGAAGGTCAGGGTCTTTGTTCCCGCATAAGCGCCGATACCCTTAAGCATGACCTTTGCCGTACCCTTCTTTATGTTGTTTTTGTACCCGCTTACTGCAAAATCTTTTCCGTAGGCAAGATACACGGGAGCTGATTTACTGCCCGTATACAGTATTCCGTCAAGATCTCTGTTTCCGAGACGTACCATGCTTCCGGTATATGTCTGGTCGCTGATGCTCCTCATCGTCCTTGTCCTGCTCATGTTTGCCGATGCCGCCATATACCTGAAGGATGTCTTTGCGGGGTCGTCACTGCTGTAGTTTCCCTTTCCTGTCAGTATAATAAAGACCTGTCCGCTTTCATCCGTATTGCCGGCAGCCGAAGCATCCATTTCTCCCACCGTAAAATCAGTTCCGGCCTTTAGCTTTTTGCCGTCAATGTCGATCACGGTTACGGATGGTTTCTTCAGTTTTTTCAGTGTTGTAAACTGGTCGGCAGCCTCTATGGTAATGCCTTTTGCATTGAGGCTCTGCTTTGTGATCTCAAAATACAATTTGACGCTGCCTTTGTAATATCCCTTTCCGGAAACCTTGACAACTGCTTTTTTCTCACCGTTTGTGACAGCTTTGTTTTTTGAATAGGACAGGGTATAATCCTTTCCCTCCTTCAGGGTGACGCCATTATCCTTTACGGTGACTGCAGGCTTTGCCCCGCCCTTTGCATAGGGAACATTATCTGAAAAACCGTAGGTGAAAGCGGAATCATCCCCGGCCTCTTCAAGTTTTCTGTTTCCGGTGATCCTGAAGGTGGCGGTCTTTGTCCCCAAGGGGCTGTTTTCGCTTGCTCCCATGCCCTCAAATACAACCGTTGCCGTGCCCGGATCGGTGTTGTTCAGCACCCTTGCGAGTCTGTAATCGGTTCCTTCTGCCAGTTCTCTGCCGCCAAGCTTTACGGTATAGCTTCCTGTTTCGGGCACGATCGCCTGACCGGTATAGGCATAGGAGTTCGGCGTGAACTTCACCTTTGCCTTTGATAATAAGGACGCTTTCTTTCCGGCAACGATCACCTTTGCCGTCGTTGATCCTTCAAAGTTTTTATTATTTGAAGAAATGACTGCGGTATAGGTTCCCTCTTCCTTTACACTGTCGGCACCGTCATAGGTCACGGTAAAGAACTTTGAGTTTACAACTTTTCCCGTCGATGCCCACATCAAAGCAGGGACAGGCTTCTGAGCCTTGTTTTTTACCGCCACGCCGGTATCATAAGCCAGGATATCCTTTCCAAGCACAGCCGGTACGATCGAAAAGCTTATGTTCTCTTCCATCGTATCCCTGAAATTCCCCTTGAACCTGAGGATTATCTTTGCTGTTCCGACTTCTTTGTTACCCTTAAACCTGACCGAGTAATCTTTATTTTCCGTAAGCTTCCTTGTTCCGTCGTAGACATGGAAGGAAGGTTTAATTGGAGATCCCGTATATGTATACGAGCTTTGCAGTCCTGCCACCCAGATCTTTGATTCCACGGTCTCCTTGCCGCTTACAGGATCCTTTATGATCTTTGAAACCTCATCTCCTCCGACTTTCACGGTATTTGAGATCTCTCCTGTTTCAGGATCCACGGTTTCATTCTGGCTGACGGCAGCATTGCCGCTTAAAAATCTCGTATCTTCGGCAAAATCACTGTAATCCAATCCGTCATCCGAGGGCAGGGGCGGAATATCCTGCTTTGTGATGGTATGGTCATGGTTGTATATGCAGTGATAGGTGTGCCACCCCCAGGTAAGTGTAGTCGGTGGCGTTGTCACCTCCCCGGTGGAATAATCAAAATCATGTGCATCGGGATCAATGGGGATATCCTCCCCTTTGAGGATCGCATGGCAGTCATGACACCAGATATCGCCTGTATAACCTTTTTCCGTACAGTTCGGCACCCTGGAATTACCCATCGGCTCCGTATCCGCATGGTTAGTCGAACATTCATCATAAAAGTAGGGTACTATATCCATTCTATAATCGTCATAGTTCTTAAGGTTACAAACAGAAATAATAAAATCCACGTATCTCGGTTTGCCGTCAACAGAATGGTATGCCTCTTCTTCTTTTTTTGCT
>JAFSWJ010000114.1 GCA_017444545.1 Lachnospiraceae bacterium | reverse complement strand
TTCATAGTCTCGACAAACGTCCTGCCGCTGGGCTCCATCGCCATAGCAGTATTCTGCTGCTACCGCTTCGGCTGGGGCTGGGACAATTTCATCGAGGAGGCAAACGCAGGAAAGGGCCTGAAACTCAAGCCCTTTGTCAAACCGTTATTCAAATACTTTGTGCCTCCGGTCGTGCTGTTCCTGTATATCTACGCACTGATCCATTTTGCCTGGAAGTAAGACCTCAGGCTTTTCTCAGACCACGATCAAAGACAGACGGTTTTGAGGCGGGTCCGCCGCTTACCATCAGGTTTCTGCTGGCGTTCCTTGGTGTCATCCCGCTGTTTTTGGAAAACTGTTCGGGGTGGCATTGAGGGCAGGCATAGACTCCGTAGTTGTTTTTTTGAAGCAATGCCGCGCATTGAGGGCATCTTCCGCCCGCCTGTGCGTCATCCCTGATCTCGACGCCTCCGCTTACGATACCGAGATCGTCATCATTTAACAGAACTTTTTTTTCATCCATAATAAAACCTCCTGGTTTTTCTGTGTGATGTACCTTTATATGATATTATACGATAAAAAAGCCGGACGGGCTATTTCAGTTAAGGAGAAAAAATGAAGGAAAAAAAGATTCCGGTGATAACCATCAACAGGGAATACGGCGCAGGCGGAAGGGCTCTTGCTTCCATCCTGTCTGAAAAGCTGGGGATCCCTTATTATGACAGTGATTTTGTGAAAAAGACTGTTGAGGAAAGCGGCTACGACAAAGAGGATGTGGAGCGTGAGGGCGAGGAAATGAGCAGATCCTCAAAGGTGCTCCATGATTTCTTGAACAGCACCGTCTCCTACAACAGCTCTCATGATGCGATCTTTAATGCAGAAAAAAAGGTGATACTGAAACTTGCCGAAAGTCCCTGTATCATGGTTGGACGATGCGCAGACAGGATACTTTCCGATGCAGGCATAGATACGGTAAGCATCTATCTGCATGCATCGATGGAAAACAAAAAAGGCCGGATCGAAGAGATCGCGGAAAATGATGAGCAGAAAACCGGAAAATACGCCGCAGAACATGACAAAAAGCGCAGGACCTTTTATAAAAACTATACCGGCAGCGAGATCTTTGATGCCGGCAATTATACCTTCTGCTTTGATTCGGGAAGGCTTGGCATCCCGCTTTGTGCGGATATCGTCCTGAAGTTTGTGGAGCAGATGAACTGATTTTATTATGGAGATGAGCATGAAAAAAATGATGAAAAAACTGATCTTCTGTTCGCTTTTCCTTGCCCTCCCCTTCATCCTTTCAGGATGCGGGAAAGCAAGGCTGATGATGGGGACAGGCGGAACCTCCGGAACCTATTATGCCTTTGGCGGGGTTCTGGCACAGTATATGGAGCAATATACGGATTTTGACGTGACAGCGGTTTCCACTGCGGCTTCAAAGGCCAATATCCAGAGCATCGGGGACGGTGATTACCAGATCGGCTTCACCCAGTCTGACGTCATGAACTATGCCTGGGACGGCACCAGAGCCTTTGAAAAGGACGGTCCCTGCAGGGATTTTTGCGTGCTCGGAGCCCTGTATGCAGAAACGGTCCAGCTCATCACCATGAAGGAGGATATAAAGAGTGTTGAGGATCTGAAGGGGAAAAGCGTTTCCATCGGAGCTCCGGGATCCGGTGTGTATTTCAATGCGGTTGATGTACTTGAGGGAGCAGGCCTTTCACTTGATGATATCAAACCGCAGTATCAGAGCTTTGATGACAGCAAGGAGGCATTAAAGGACGGACAGATAGATGCAGCCTTCATCGTTGCCGGGGCGCCGACCTCGGCCATTACCGAGCTTGCCACCACAAACGGGGTTTTCCTCGTTCCCGTTGACGGGAAGCTGCGGGATTCGATCATGGCTTCGTGTCCTTATTATGCTCCGCTAAAGATAGCGGCGGGAACCTATCCCGGACAGGATGAGGATATTGAGACCATCACCATCAAGGCTACGCTCATCGTTGATGCAAAGCTTGATGATGATGAGGTTTATGAGCTTACGGCTGCGATCTTTGATCATACGGATGAGATCAGCAAAGAAAACTCCAAGGGTGAGGAGCTTTCGGTTGAAAATGCCACCTCGGGCATAACCGTGCCCTTCCACAAAGGAGCTGCCCGCTACTTTAAAGAAAAGGGCGTGACCGTAACTACAATGAATGATTAAACCGCTATGCGCGGATAAATCGGGAGGTTTTATGAGCGATATTGCAAAGGATACCATAACCGGCAAGACGGAGGCGGATAGTCTTTCCGAGGTAATGAAAAAATACGACCGGGAATCAAACGTCCGGGTATTTACCGGAAAAGCGGCGATCGCCGTAAAGGCGGTGCTGATAGCCTTTTCCCTGTTTTGCATCTGGGTAACACTGTTTTCCACGTTCCTTGAAGAGATCAGGCTGACCTCGTTTATGGGAATGATAGTTTTCCTGGGCTTTCTGCAGTATCCCGCAAACAAAAACAATGCAAGGGTCAACCATATCCCCTGGTATGACCTGATCGGGATGATCTGCGGATCGGGCGCATTCTTTTATTATACCTTTCAGGCCGATCAGATAATCCAGCAGGGAACGCGGTTTCAGCCCTATCAGATAATAATTGCGGTCATCGGGATCATCGCTCTTTTGGAGGTGACCCGCAGGAGCGTTGGCAGGCCCATACTGTTTGTTGCCATGTTCTTTATCATCTATGCCCTTGTCTTCGGGCTTACCAATCCTTCCTTTGCAGGCAGGATCAGGTATCTGGTGCGCAACCTTTTTTATGACAAGACCGGGATCCTTTCGACTCCCATCAATGTGTGCTCGAAATACATCGTTGTGTTCATCATCTTCGGTGCGTTTCTGGAGCGAACCGGTATCTCGGAGCTTTTCATCAATCTGGCAAACTGCATCGCAGGTCGCTTTGCGGGCGGGCCTGCAAAGGTGGCCGTGATCTCCTCCGCCCTTTGCGGCATGGTCAGCGGTTCCTCCGTCGGAAACACCGTGACCACAGGTTCGGTGACCATACCCATGATGAAGGAAACAGGCTACAGGTCCGAATTTGCAGGAGCGGTCGAGGCGGCTGCATCTACCGGAGGACAGATCATGCCTCCCATAATGGGTGCCGCGGCCTTTCTCATGGCGGACATCATAGGCGTGCCCTATTCGGATATACTGTCAAGGGCGATCTTTCCGGCTGTTTTGTATTTCACCGGGATCTTTATAGCGGTGCATCTGGAGGCAAAAAAACACTCTCTGACAGGTATCCCCCGGGAAAGGCTGCCGAAGTTTTCCTCTCTCTTAAAAAAGGTATATCTGCTGGCGCCCCTGGTGCTGCTTGTGATCTGGGTATCAAAAAACATGATGACCATGCAGAGGGCGGCTGCCTATTCCATAGCGATAGCCGTGGCTGCAGGGATTTTAGACGGCATCCTTTCAGGAAGCTACCGTGATGCCTTTCGTGCACTCAAGGCAGCAAATGTATCCGGATGCGCGGCAAAGGTGATTGCCGGAAACAGGGAGGAAACGGAAAATTGCTTCACTCTGAAAAAAATGGCGGATTCCTTTGAAGCAGGCGGAAAGGGAACGATCACTGTCGGTGCGGCCTGCGGTGTTGCCGGCATCATCTCCGGAACCATAACCATGACCGGTCTTGCAAATGAATTGATAAATGCCATCGTTTCCGTTGCCGGGAACAGGCTTTTTATCGCCCTGTTCCTTACAATGCTTTGCTGCATAGTCCTCGGTATGGGGGTGCCCACTACCGCGACCTACTGTATCATGGCTGCGACCTGCGCCCCCATCCTGACGCGAATGGGTGTGCCGATCCTGGCAGCGCATTTCTTTGTGTTTTATTTCGGTATCGTTGCGGATATAACTCCTCCCGTGGCTCTGGCAGCCTATGCGGGAAGCGCCATAGCAAAGGCCAATCCCATGAGGACTGCCTTTAATGCGACAAAGCTTGCCATAGGTGCATTTCTGATCCCCTACATCTTTTGCTTCAACCCGGAAATGCTCCTCATCGATACGAATCCTCTTGAGGTATCCATCATATATGCCACCGCTCTGATCGGTATCTTCGGGGTGGCATCGGCCCTTGAAGGATATCTTTTTGTTGACATGAAATTTTATGAGCGGATCATGCTCATTGCCGGAGGTATCATGCTGATCTTTCCGGGTCTTGTGACGGACCTTCTCGGACTTGCACTCATTGCCGCGGGGTCTGTATGCCAGCTTTTGAGAAGAAAGTCGATCATCAATCAGGGGACGGTTCTGTGATTGACAATTCAATCAGGGGACGGTTCTGTGATTGACAGCGAAGGAGCCTTATATGCCGGTCTTTTTAACATTTATAATTTCATGGATCGTTTCGCTGGTTTTGATATTTTTGTCGGAGATATCATTACTTCAGCATGACTTTTCAGATGGTACGGTTCTGTGCCGCGATGTGCTGATCTCCTGGATCATCGCATTGGTTTTTGCCATAGGAAGAGCTGTAAAAGGACGTACCGCCTTTCAGCTTTTGCCTGAAAGTGAATTCCGCAGTACTTCAGCCGATGAAAGCTACAAACAATATCCGGGCGGACCGGCCAACCGCTTTAACGCCGGAACAGCTGATGAGGGGCATCTGTATCTTTTCCCTGACAGTTTAGTGTTCCACCCGCATACGAAAGCCGCTCACCGTGCTGATGTGACAATAAAATACAGCAATATAGCTGATGTAAAGCCATCGATCCTGAACTCGATCATAGTCAACACCAGGGACGAAAAAAGCCATCGTTTTGCCGTTGACAACAAGCATCAATGGGTTTCCGACATCAAAGCCCGGATCGGGTGATCGATCGTCAATCGCGTCAATCACGGGGACGGTTCTTTGATTGACTCAATCAGAGAACCGTCCCCTGATTGACTTTGATGGATCTGTTCCTTTTTACATTTTTGTGCTCTGACGGTACTCCTTTTTTTGTTTCAAGATCGGATAGCTTCACGCTCTTTACCTTGACGGTCTGTGCTTTACTTTCGGCCACAGGTATGCTCACTGCTTCATTTTTCTTTCCCCCGAGGTCGCTGATGGCCGTCATCTTGTCAAATGAGCCGGACAGTTTGCGAAGCATCTGCCTCTGCTCTGCCACAAACTGCTGATTTCCCTTTGACATTTCCAGCCGCTTTGCACCAAAATCGCGGTTTGCCACAAACCATCCTGTATGAGACTTCTCATACTCCTTTGAAGTCCTGTCTATCTCATTCAATGCCCTCTCAACTGCGGTTATATTGACATTTTCCGGATCCAGGCTGCCGGCCGCCTTCAGTGCATCGTGCATTGCAATATATTCATCTGAATTCACATGTCCTGCTCTTGACATGCTCTCAAGCTCAGCAAGCCTTTTTCTTGCAGTTTCTGCCAGCTTTCTCACAGACTGAACGAGGATGTCTGCCCTTTCATCCGTCTGAAGCCCTTCCTCTGTTGAAGCAAGCGTTTTGCTGACCGCCCCGGCATCTTTCATCTTTTCTTCCCTGAGACGCTTTGATTCCTTCAACAGCTTGTCACTGATGTTTACCGAATTGAAATAGATAAACGCCCTTTTTTTGAAATCCATGGTCTCGCCAAGGGTTTTGGTCGTACCTTTCAGATCCTTCAGCGGAGTATGGGGAGGGAGGCCGAAGGTCTGAAGTATCGTGTCAGTAAACATACGGCCGGTCCTTCCGTTAGTGTCAGCAAATACGTGCTCAGACACGATCATGGCGTCAGCAAAGGAAGCCAGTTCGATCGCTCTGGTCTTTCGAAGCGCAGGGTCCGTGATCAGTTTTATCTCGTTCATATATCCTGCGACCATATCCAGCGTCTTGTACAGTATACCCGGTGCCCTTGAGGCGCTGACTCCGTTTATATCTCCTGCATGGATTCCCGTACCGCGCAGTTTCCCTGCCAGAGGCTCTCCGGGACGGTTTGCGATATTCAGCTCGGATAATGTTCTGAAAAGATCTGCCGCAGTTATCTCAGGCTTGTTCGCAAGTTCCACGGAATGTATCCTTGATATCTCCGCTGCAGTATTCAGCCCGAAGGAACCCACTTTATACGCCTCGATCCTGCCATCGATGATCTTTATCCGGCGTCCCTTCTCACTTTCAGAAAGTTCAGGATCATTTCTGATATCTTCCTTTTCTTTTTTCATCTTAGCAACGTCCCTGGACATTGTAGTGGAATTTCCGGTCCGGAGCGTATACAGTATCTTGACACTGTCCTTTTCGGGATTATAGGTTCCTATATTCTCTATGCCCTTCATGGGAGCATCCGAAAACTTAAAGTTTTTGACTGAAGCCTCATATGACTCCTCCCTGTCCTGGACATGCGCGGGCACGGGCGTAGTATCCTCAGGACCTGACGTCATGGCAAGGTATTCGGGATTGCCGAATCCCGGGATCAGATACAGCGCAAATTCCATGAAGCATGAGCTTTCCCTGTCCACCTTTGGCACCGCCTTTTTTGCGATGTCGTCAAGATAGCCTGTCATGAATTCCGAAGCATTTATATTTCTGCCGGATTCAAAAACCTCCCGGCATTTTTTTCCCAGTTCCGTCCTGGCTTTTTCATACTCTTCGATCAGAGGATCGTAAAACTTTGAAGCAGCTTCCCTGTCCCTGTTTCTGTCCCGCACCTCTTTCAGTCTGGCCAAATGACTGTCTATGGAGCCTGAAAGCATCTCTACGATTATCTTCTCATCTTCTTTACTTATTCTGTGTCCCTGTGCATTTACAAGCGGCATATCATCACCTTATCTCTTTTTTGGTTGGAGAATGTATCGTGTTCCCTTATATAATATACAACGAAAGGCCCAAAATGAGTCTGAATTTTTTCATCGATCAGGGGACGGTTCTGCATCAATCAGGGTGTCAATCAGAGAACCGTCCCCTGATTGACACCCTCACGGCTTCAGCCTGTTCCGGCACGATGGTAAGGACTCCCTCCTTCCATTCGTACCCGAACACCCTGAAATGCACCTGAGGATCACCCTTCTTGAATCCTTTCCTTCTTGCCCACTTGATGTTCTCGCTTGTGGATACCACCTCTTCCTGGGCTATGGCAGCTATGATCGTAAGCATCAGCTCTCCCTCCGGAGAGAAGGTACTTATATTCTGCTCTTCAAAATAAACCTCGACCCCTTTTGATCTGAGGTATCTGGTAGTTTTAAGAGTGTCTAACGTATTCCTTGCAAACCTGCTCACCGACTTGGTGAGTATCAGGTCTATCTTCCCCTCATCACAATCAGCAAGCAGCTGCTTAAAGCCTTCACGCAATGAGATCCTTGTACCGGATATAGCTTCATCTGAATAGATGCCCGCGAACTCCCAGTTTGGATTTTCCTGTATACGTTCAGAGTAATATTTCACCTGGGTATCGAATGAATGTAAAAGATCAACCTTTGACACCCTGCAGTATGCTGCTACCCTTTTTGCCATGTTACGCAGTCCCTCCAGCACCATATAACCGTACTATCCAGTGTTTATCCACTTCTTTATTTCCAGTATTCCCGGTATCCGTAACGCGCTGTCATATAACACAATCTTGAGCAATAATGCCTGTTGGCATTGCCGTAAGCTGTGAATTGCTTGCCACAATGGGGACATACATATCTGTACACTGCCTTGGTGTTCATCTCTTCCTGATGGCTGTTCCAGTAAGCCATACGGCATTTATTATCACAGAACTTCTTCTCCTTGCGTCCGGGGTTCTGAGTGACCTCCTTACCACAGAACTTACAGAAATGCTTGTCGGGGTCTGCCGTCATCTTCATACCGCCAATGTCGTTGCGCTGACAGTATGACTTTATGGTATTTACTGACAGTCCGAGTATCCCGGACACTTTGGTGTAGCTGAATCCCTGCTTCCTTAACATACCTATCTTCTCTATCTGTTCCGGTGTCATATGGCACATCCTCCCTCTACACTTCTTTGCGGAAAGTTCAATTCCTTCCTGCCCTATAGGACACAAAAAAGGTGCGGGATTTTACATCCTAATCCTCACAAGGACAGGAAGGTGCGAAATGAACGAGAAAAAAATGTAGATGAGTTTGATTCGATTCCTCCCTAAGCTATAGACCGCAAAAATGGGGTGGGATTTTACATAAGCGAACGATAATCTGTGCCGAATTGACAAAATCTGTGCCGAATTGGTAATCCATGATCGAAAAAATGTGATAAGATATCTAAGTTAAAGATTGATTTCATATTTAAAAGGGGAGACACACCATGGATAACAGAAGAAAACACACAAAACGTGTATTTGCAATGCTGCTGGCGCTGATCATGTGCCTGTCGCAGGCCGTGACGGCAGCCGCGGATGAGGTTTCGGATAATAAGGCCGTGCCGGAAACGGTATCGGAGGAAAGCGCTGCGGCTGAACCGGAGACGGGAACGGAGGATGGAGCTGCAACCGTCCCTGAGACTCCTTCAAATGATGAAGTTCCTGAGGAACCGGTTGAAGCTGTCTCCGAAGAAGTTGCA
>JAFSWJ010000113.1 GCA_017444545.1 Lachnospiraceae bacterium | reverse complement strand
CTCGCCTTTTTCGGAGAAGCCGCTTAATATAAAGCCCTCCACAAGCAGAAAAAAAGCAAAAAGAAGCCCAAACGTCACAAATGAAGCCTTTCGCAGCGCTTTGGGCACCTTTTCCCACAATCCGGCAAATTTGGCAGTCATCATGAAAAGGCATACGCCCGCTCCCATGATCCAGACCGCAAAAAACAGAGTTCCGCTCCCGCCCATATATACAATGACGGAATATACGGCAAACACTACACCGAGGAGCAGCCAGACAAAGCCGCCCGCCCTCTTTTTATCAAACACAGATCTCATCCGGTCTCCCACACCATTCCTTTATCCAGCGCAGTCTGTCTTGCCTCCTCATAAGGCAAAGGCTTTCCGAAATAATAACCCTGCGCTTTCTCACATCCTATCTTTTTAAGCAGATTCCAATGTTCTTCGCTCTCCACGCCCTCGCAGAGGCATTTAAGCCCCATATCGCGCGCACCTTCCACGATCTTTGTCATAAGTATGCCCGCTTTGGGATTTTTGTCAAAACTCCTGAGGAACAGCATATCCATTTTCAGCACGTCAAAAGAATACTCGACAAGGCTGTTCAGCGACGAATACCCGCTCCCAAAGTCATCAAGCCATATCTGGTATCCCAGTTCTCTCATCTTTTCGCATTCCGACCGTATGTGTCCACTGTCGTTATGCAGCACACTCTCGGTGATCTCGATATCTATCATTTTTCGCGGAACATCATATTTTTCGCGTATGTTTTCGATGATACCGAAAATATCGCAAAGCTCAAAGTCAAGTCTCGACAGGTTTATCGACACAGGAACCAGCGGTCTTCCCTCAGATCTTACTTCGGTGTATCTGCGGCAGACACACTCTGCCACATAGATATCCAACTTGTGGATCATGTGAAACTGTTCAAGCGTGGAAATGAAATCGGCGGGAGGAAGCACTCCGAGATTCGGGTCCACCCATCTCACAAGCGCCTCAAAGCCGCATATCTCCCCTGTCCTTACACGCACAACGGGCTGATAGAACACTTTGATAAATCCGTTCGAGATGGCAACCTCCATGTGGTCAGCCACATACTGCTGCTTTCTGAGCGATTCCCTCAGCATCTCGTCGTAGATCCTGTACTGCTTGTCATGATGATGTTTTATGGAATTGCAGGCAAGTCTTGCATGGTCGCAAGCCAGACCGACCTCCGGCACCATGTCCTCAGAAAAATACAGTCCCGCTTTGATGCGCACGCGCTTACTGGGATCCTTGGAATGCAGCACCTGTCTGCAGACCGCGTTGACCATGGAAATGATCTCTTCTCTGTCGCCGGTGGCACATACCACGAAATGATCGTCCGAAAACCTTGAAACTATGTCATTCGGAAATGTCGTCCTTATTATCCTCGCAATGTCACAAAGAAGTTCGTCCCCCGTCTTAAAGCCGTTCCGCTCGTTAAAGAGCTTGAAATTGGGAAGGTCGAAATGGATAAAGGATATGCTCTTTCTCCTGTATGCAGGATTTGAGAGCATTGCCTGGACCGCCTGATAGAAAAACGGCATATTGAACAATCCGGTGAGCGTATCGGTCCCGTAGTTCATCGAAAGGACCTCAGCCTCCGCATATGAATTCCGGTTGTGATTAAAAAACTCATTCTGGTTCACGTCGACAATGAAAACATAGAAATAACTCTGT
>JAFSWJ010000112.1 GCA_017444545.1 Lachnospiraceae bacterium | reverse complement strand
ATCCCCGTCATTGTTTTCCAGAAAGTTTATATCGTTGTCGGTGATCCCGAACATTATCTTGTCATTTACGAAATGTTCCTTGTCAGGGACGAAGACCTCCTTCATGGTCCGCTCAAAATCTATGAGATAGATCCTCTTGGGACTGATCCTTAGCCTGAAGAACTCGCTCACCTCATACTCCCTGCGCAGTCCCTCGGGTCCCGCCTCGATACGATAGGAATTTCCGAAAAATCCTCCGTTCACACCCATATCATAGATCTTCACATCCATATCACTTATTATCTCGGGACGCAGGTTCCCAAAGGTGATCTGGTCAAAGCTGGAATGAATGTTCACATGGGCAAAATCTGTATTGTCTCCCTGCTCATTGCTCTCAAGATACATGGCAACGGACCTCGCCTCCTCCTTGTTCAGGGTCGCCTTTGAAAAATCCCTGACAAAATCCGAAAGCTCCGCTCCTCTGAGGTCATTATTGTAGACCACTCTGGTATAATACCTGACATCCCTTCCCCTGCTGTCGGGAAAGCCTATGCAGAGACAGTACTCGGTATTTGCATCGATGAGATCCTTCACTCTCAGGCTCCCCTCCATCTCATCAGGGTGATCCTTCACATCTTTTATCTGTGTCTTTTCGATAAGCCTCCCGCCGTCCATGCTCCTGACCTCAAAGTAGAGGCCGTTCACGTCTGCACCGTATTTTCGTATAATAAAAGAGAGTCCGCGCTTTTCGTCCAACTGTGAGATGTATCCGCGGATCTTTGATACATCCACCTCCCGGGTATAGCCATAGAGCCTGTTGATGGTACCTCCCGGCGTCTTTATGGCAACAACCGGCAGGCTGGCTTTCTCCATGTCCACGGTCATGTCCGTGCTGCCGCGGTTCATGAAGGAACTGATCACCATCATGGCCACAACAAATATAACGGCAAAGCCGAGTATTTTTGTGAGAATATCCTTCATCTGCCAAATACCGTCCTTCCGGAGCAGCCGCATGGCAGCACTGCTCCCGAATCCTTTACGGGAAGTCCCACTTCATCCGCTTCTATGAGCTTTGTTTTCCTGTTTTTGAATGCCAGTTTCATCATATATGTCAGCACAGCGCTCTGCAGTCCCGTGGTATAGGAATTGATCAGAAAGAAGAGCGGCTCGTCGGAGAGCAGCTGTTCAGTTTTCTCTATGAGAGGAAAAACGCTCTCCTCCAGCTTCCAGATCTCACCCTTCGGTCCCCTGCCGTAGGAGGGAGGATCCATGATGATTGCATCGTACCTGCTTCCCCTTCTGATCTCCCGTTCCACAAATCTGATACAGTCCTCAACTATATAACGAAACGACGTGTGCGACAGGTTGGATGCTGCCTCATTTTCCTTTGCCCAGCCGGTCATTCCCTTTGAAGCATCCACATGAGTTACATGAGCTCCCGCAAGTACTGCAGACATGGTGGCTCCACCGGTATAGGCAAAAAGATTCAGTATCCTGATCTGTCTGCCCGAGTTCCTGATAAGATCTGCAGCCCAGTCCCAGTTGGCTGCCT
>JAFSWJ010000011.1 GCA_017444545.1 Lachnospiraceae bacterium | reverse complement strand
TATGTGTGATGTCAGGATCATCTGGGGTGGAGATGCAACTATAGAGGAAATACGGAGATCACCGTTAAAGCCAAGGGCAAAGGAGATCACTTTTGCCGACAGATATTCCCTTGCCGTGATAGATTCCGATGAATATGTGTTAATTGAGGATAAAGACAGGGCGGCTTCAGATTTCTACAATGATACCTATCTGTCTGACCAGAATGCCTGTACAAGCCCGAGAGTGATTGTCTGGACAGGCTCAAAAAAGGAGGAGGCAAAGTCTTTATTCTGGGAAAATCTTCACAAGCTGGTATTAAAGAAATATGTTTTTCAGCCGGTTCAAGGCGTGGATAAGCTCACGAATACATATCTGGCGGGGGTGGGATGTGAGGGGTCATCCCTGGTTAAGGGTGATGATAATGTGCTTGTAAGGGTCAAGTCAGGGAAGCTTGATCCAAAATTAATGGATCACAGGGGAAATTCCGGATTCTTTTATGAATATGACTGCGATGATATGATGGAGATCAGAGATTTCTGTGATGATACCCACTGTCAGACCATCGGATACATAGGAGATCCGAAGATGTTTGATCAGTTGCTTGCTTCAGGTATAAGGGGTGTGGACAGGGTCGTGCCCGTCGGACATACGATGGATTTTGATCTCATATGGGATGGATATGATCTGGTGGGAGAGATGACAAGAAAGGTGTATATATGTGATAAATATGCAGGTTTCTTGTAACGAGTATGATCATTAAACAAAACAAAACGAGGAGCGTATATCAGTCAGAGGTAAACCATGAATTTACAGCCAATCGCAGATTTTATCAGGTATCTTCGATTCACGGACGGGCTTTCGTCCAGTGATGTCATAGGGTGGATCCTGGCAGCTCTTGCCGGGATCATTGCATATCGTCTGATCGACAATATGCAGATGTCCATTGAAAGGCACAACATGCTCAGCACTATCGAGGATGCGGTGTCGTCTCTTTATGATTCGCAGATCGCTTTTTCGGTGCCAAAGGGTCAGACACTGTCGGAGGATAATGCAAAGGAATGCCGGGTCATGGTCCGCGCGGTTCTGCATGATTTTTCTGACTGGCAGACGATCATGTCTCCTGAAAACCCAAAGGAGAGGGATACAAAGATTATAGAACACCAGAGATACATCCATATCCGCAAGGATGCAGGGTATGATGAATGGATATCCACGCAGGCACTTCATGAGATCACACTGAAGATGCGCCGCATTGAAAAGATGTTCAAGAGCGGGATCGTGAAGAGGATAGATCTTTCGGATATGTTCAGGGAGATCATTCCTCTGGGTATGAGCGGGAGACTTGAGTTTTTCCGTTCTTATTATGGGGAATATGATGCGGAGTGTATGGCGTATATTGTGATGCAGGCCGTGGTTTCCTGTGATAAGTATCAAAACCACGATATCGTAAATGAATTTGCAAGGTACTACAACACACATGAGGAGATCCGTCCTCTGTTCAGCAAAAACAGGCGCATCCTCCGGTTCAGGGATGAGTCAGCGATCCGGACTTTCAGGAAATTGATGGAAAATCAGGAAAACAGGTGATCCTAAATGAAAACAATAGCTGTTATTACATCAACCAGAGCTGAATATGGCCTGCTATATCCCGTGATCAGCAGATTCCGTGCACTTGAAAGTGAAGATTTCAGGTGCAGTCTGCTTGTTACGGGGACGCATTTAAGCGGCAGGTTCGGGAATACCGTGGATGAGATCGAAAAAGACGGTATCAGGATCGATGAAAGGATTGTATGCAGCACGGGATCGGCAAATGAGACTGATATAGCAAAGAATATTTCGGATACTATCGAAAAGTTCACTGCATGTTTTTCACAAAATAAATATGATGCCGTGATGGTCCTGGGTGACAGGTACGAGATCCTGGGAGTTGTTATTTCCGCGGTTGTTTGCAGGACCCCGGTTTTTCACATCGGCGGCGGCGATATTTCGGAAGGTGCCATTGATGATGTGATCAGGCATTCCATCACAAAGATGAGTTATCTTCATTTTCCCTCAAACGGGGAGTCAAGGCAGAGGATCATACAGCTCGGGGAGGATCCTGAGAGGGTATTTAATGTCGGTTCCACAAGCATCGACAATATCTTAAACGAAAACCTGATGACAAAGGAGGAGGCTCTGGAGTCTGTAGGCCTGTCGGATTGTGATTTTATTATCTGCACCTACCATCCTGAAACCATCGATCAGACCGGGATGAATGAGGTAAAAGACCTTGTCGGAGTCTTTTCCGGACTGCCTCTTGAGGTCATAGTGACAAAATCCAACTCGGATCTTGGCGGAGAGGAGATAAACAGATATCTCGACGAGGCGGGCAAAATGTATGATAATATACAAGTATATGCCTCTTTGGGCAGGATCCGGTATCTGTCTTTGATGAAGTATGCAAAATGTGTTGTAGGGAATTCTTCCTCAGGGATAGTTGAAACGCCGGCCATGCATATACCGACAGTGAATATCGGTGACAGACAAAGAGGAAGGCTTCGGGCTTCGTCGGTATTTGACTGCAGGGCAGATGCAGAGTCCATACGGGATACCATCGGATTTGCTCTGTCTGAAAAAGGTCAAAAGATCGCAAGGGAGTGTGATAATCCCTATGGCGACGGCCATGCGGCGGAGAGGATTGTTGAAAAGAGCATCAGCTTTTTGGGGAAAGATATCGATCTGAAGAAACAGTTTTACAACATTTCAAAGGAATAAAAGACTATGAAAAAGATCTTACTGACCGGCTCCGAGGGTTTCATCGGAAGCCACTTAACTGAGGAATTGGTGAAACAGGGCTTTGAGGTCAAAGCCTTTGTGTTGTATAACTCCTTTAATACCTGGGGATGGCTTGACAGCCTGCCC
>JAFSWJ010000010.1 GCA_017444545.1 Lachnospiraceae bacterium | reverse complement strand
GATGGAAAAAGCCACCACCACAGAAATGACATAAAAACCCATCCGGTCTTTCCCCGGTGAGATATATTCAAAATACACTCCGGGTCCCAGGTAAAGGATCAGGAACACGCCGACCGGTATCAAAGCCATGACATTGCCTGCTTTTTTATTGTCCATATTATGCATCCTCCCTGTTTTTCGATTATAAACCCTGACCCCTGTATTGTCCAAAATTTCCGCCATGCAGCATAATACTTAATCTGTTTATTTTATGATATACTGATAAATCATAAACCACACTGAAGGGAGAATAATCGTGAAAAAACAAAGAATGATCAGGAATTTTTGCTGTGCGATACTGATAATGCTGCTGTCTGCCGCCTTTTGCGCAACGGTATTTGCAGCGACAAAGGAGGCTTTGACGGAAAACTGGTCTGAGGATTCCAAGGTTGCCGAAAGCCTCAGAAACTATGTGGAAAAGGTCACTGATGAAACAGACAGTGAAAACTTCATCCCGGTAAAGGATCGTATCGCCGTCTTTGACATGGACGGAACGCTTACCTGTGAGACATTTTTTACTTATTACGATACGATGATGTATATCGATTTCTGCAACAATCATCTGGATGAAAACAAACGTCTTTCAGATGAGGAAAAGGAGGAATTAAAGCAGGTCGCCGATTCCATAACTCCGGACTACAAGGCAGGTGAGGAGCTTGCAAGAAATTTTGCAAAGGCCTATTCGGGAATGACTGTGGACGAACTCTACGATCATGCAGTGGAATTTGGCAAAAAGGAAACCGCCAGTTTCAAGAATATGCGCTATATCGACGGCTTTTACCTTCCCATGGCAGAGCTTGTAAAATATCTGTATGATAATGATTTCACGATATATGTGGTCAGCGGCACGGAGCGCACCACCTCCCGTGCGATCATCGCAAATTCACCCATAAGCGAATATGTGACACCGGCTCATGTCATAGGTACCGAATTTGAGATAAAGCTTGAAGGCAATGAAGATACGCCTTCAAACATGGATTACAAATACGGAGAGGACGGTAAAGATGACAGGCTGATGGTAACAGGCGGTTTCATCCAGAAAAACCTCAACGCCAACAAGACCATTTATATCGAAAGAGAGATCGGACAGCGTCCCGTACTTGCTTTTGGAAACAGCGGAAGCGATACCAGCATGATGAACTACACTCTCATAAATAATAAATACCCGTCCGAAGCCTACATGGTGGTTGCTGATGATACCGTCAGGGAATGGGGAAAACAGAGCTGGGAGGAAAAGTCAAAGGAATACACTGACATGGGATATATCCCGGTTTCAATGAAGGATGATTTTGCAAAGATCTATCCCGACAGGATATCAAGGGCTGAAACACAGTATCAAAGCCCTTCTGAAAACAGTATCGATTTTTCCGAAATCTTCCCCTCCTGGGATCCTGACAGTAAGGCTCTAAAGGAGCTTGTTGATTTTGTGCTCGATTGTATCGACGAATCAGGTTCCGGTTATCTGGATCCGGCTGACCGCATAGCCACCTTTGACATGGACGGGACGATACTTTGTGAAAAAGCACCTTTGTACTTTGATTTTTGTCTGACCATGCACAGGGCTCTGGATGACAAGACATCGAAGGCTACAAAGGAAGAAAAGGCTGCGATGCAGGAAGTACGCGATCACGCATACTCCGAGGGTAAAATATTCGATCCAAAGACCATCACCAAGGATGATTATATCGCCTCAGCTTTTGCAGGCATGACTCCCGAGGAATTCAGAGCCTATGTGGTTGATTTTGCCGATAATACCGATGCTCCGGGCTTTGACGGGATGACCTACGGACAAAGCTTCTACAAACCGATGATCGAGGTTATAAACTTTCTGAAGGACAATGACTTTGACGTATGGATAGTCTCAGCCAGTGAACGCGAGCTTGTCCGCGCAATGGTTGAGCGGTTTGATATACCCTGTGACCATGTTGTGGGTGCCGATGTACCCTACACTGCATCAGGCAGGACGGATGAAGAAGCCTGTGATTATAATATGGGAAAGGATGAGGAAATAGTTCTCGGCACACCGCTTGATATCACGAATCGCGGCAAATCATGCAAACCGGCAGCCATAGCTCGCGAAATAGGAAAAAGACCCGTACTTGCTTTCGGAAACAGTTCGGGAGATTATTCAATGCTGAACTATACCGAAG
>JAFSWJ010000111.1 GCA_017444545.1 Lachnospiraceae bacterium | reverse complement strand
CTTAATGCCCCTGTTGTTGTGGTTCAGCATATGCCGATGGGCTTTACAAAATCACTTGCGGACAGACTCAATGAACTGAGCAGTCTGACTGTGAAGGAAGCCGAAGAGGGAGACCTTCTCGAAAAAGGTCATGTGTATATAGCTCCGGGAGACAAGCATCTGAAGGTTGCAAAGAGCGGATCACATACCAGGATCTATTTTTCTATGGAGCCGAAAAGAGAGGGTGTCAGACCCTGTGCCAATTATATGTTTGAGACCATAGCAGGTACTGCTTTTGAAAAGGTCTGCTGCGTTGTACTGACTGGCATGGGAGCGGACGGAACTGCCGGGATCAAAGAACTCGAAAAGAGCAAACAGATCCATATCATTGCTCAGGATGAGGCGACCTGTGCGGTATACGGGATGCCGAGAGCGATAGCAAATACGGGTCTTGTGAACGAGGTTCTTCCTCTTGAAAGGATCGCCGGAGCGATCACAAAAGAAGTTGGTCTGTTGGGCTGAATGGGAAAGGCAAATATTTAATCGATTGGAGGGTGCAAAATGGATGTAAGCCAATACTTGGGAATCTTTCTTGATGAAGCAAAGGAACATATTCAGGTTCTTTCGGATCAGATGCTGATCCTTGAACAGGAGCCTGATAATCAGGATGCGATCAATGAGATATTCCGTGCTGCCCACTCTTTGAAGGGTATGGCAGGTACAATGGGATACAAGAGATTGCAGAGACTGACCCATGACATGGAGGACTGTTTCTCCGCCGTCCGTTCGGGACAGATGAATGTCACCAGCGGACTGATGGACGTGCTTTTCCAGGCTCTCGATTCTATCGAGGGTTATGTGGAGACCATCCAGAACACCTCCGACGAAGGAGACAATGATAACGACAGCATTGTAAATGAACTCCAGAAATTCCTCAAAGGTGAAGGCGGCGGGGATTCCGGAAATGACAAGGCTGCAGCAAAAGCCGATGATGGCGGAAAAGATGCTTCCGCATCAAAGAGTGCGGCTGCTCCCGCATCCGAGAAAGCGGAGTACAGAAGCATAGAGCTTGACGAATCCCAGAGAAACGTTATGAAGGATGCGATAGTTTCCGGAAAGCATGTATACGGGTTTACCGTATTCATTCAGGAAACCTGTCTGTTAAAGGCTGCAAGAGCCTTTCTGGTGTTCAAGGCCATAGAGGAATCCGGAGAGGTTATAGTTTCTTCTCCTTCCTCCCAGGATATAGAGGATGAGAAATTTGATTTCAAATTCAGCCTTTTTGCAATATGTGATGCCGATTTTGAAAAGATAAAGGCGGCGATCCTCAGTGTGTCCGAGATCGAGGAAGCAGTCGGCGAGGAATACACCGAAGAGATGCTTGATTCACGTCCGGCTGATGAAACTGCCGAAGTTGCTGCAGCGGATGAGAAGCCACTTGAAAATGCGCCTGCACCCGCCGGAAGCAATGCTCCCGCAGCAAAGGAAAACAAGAGTGTCGGAAACGCAAAGAAGCCTGCAGGAAAACCCGTTGTCAGCAGGACCATCAGAGTCGATATCGAAAAGCTCGATACCCTCATGAATCTGGTTTCCGAGCTCATCATTGCAAAGAACACCATTGTTTCCGCGGCAAATTCAGGAACCCAGACAGCAGGCGGCGGCAGGAATCCTCTTGTCGAGAACGTGGAATATCTCGAGAGCGTTACGACCAATCTGCATGAAGCAGTCATGAAGGTCAGAATGGTACCTATCGAGAGTGCGGTCAATAAATTCCCCCGTATGGTACGTGATCTTGAAAAGAAGCTTGACAAGAAGATGAATCTCACCATTACCGGTGAAGATACGGAACTTGACCGTACCGTGGTCGATGAGATCGGAGATCCTCTGATGCACCTGATCAGGAACAGTGCGGATCACGGACTTGAGACAACGGCAACACGTATTGAAAGAGGCAAGCCCGAGACAGGAACCATCTTCCTCAATGCTTACCAGGACGGCAACAATGTCGTTATCGAGGTTGGTGATGACGGAAACGGTATAGATGTGGAGGCTGTCAGGGCCAAGATAATAGAGCGAGGCTATGCTTCCGAGGATACCGCAAATCAGATGTCCGACAAGGATATCATAAATGTACTGTTCGACCCCGGATTCTCCATGGCAAAGCAGGTCACGGACATATCCGGAAGAGGAGTCGGACTCGATGTTGTCAAGTCCAACATTGAATCTCTCGGCGGTGATGTCGAGGTGAAGACAAAACTTGGCGAAGGAAGTACCTTCATAGTCAGGCTGCCTCTGACACTTGCCATCATACAGGCTCTCATGGTCATTGTCGGAGGAG
>JAFSWJ010000110.1 GCA_017444545.1 Lachnospiraceae bacterium | reverse complement strand
TTGGTCCTGTTCACCTTGATGAGGGGCGTTGTGTTGGGCATGACGATGACCGCCCTGCATCCGTACTGTTTTGCGGCATAGGCGACTCCCTGCGCGTGATTTCCCGCCGATGCGGTTATGACACCTTTTTTTCTCTCCTTTTCCGAAAGATTGCTGATACGGTAATACGCTCCTCTCAGCTTGTAGGCCCCGGTCCTTTGCATGTTTTCAGGCTTCAAAAAGACCTTGTTGCCGTTTCCCGCAATGGACGAGAAATACTCGCTGTATACCAGCGGTGTTTCCACAGTCACGTCTTTTACTTTTTCAGCAGCCTCTTCAAATTCATCAAGTGTCAGATATTCCTTCATGATCATTCTCCCCGCAGGCTCCTGAAGAATGCAAAAGCATCCTCCTTTTCCTGCTCACTTGCTCCAACTACGACTTCTCCCTTTCCATCCTCTGTAGCATATACAACAGTCCTGGATTCTATATCCTTTGCCTTTTCCTCTTCACGGGCCACAAGTTCCTCGCTTCCGGTCAGTGCCGCCGCATAGCCCGTGGCATCAAACTTTTTCAGATCCGTGATCTTTTCGCCAACTCCGACAAACTTTACCGGTATGGAAAGCTCCGACTCTATCGCTATGACGATACCGCCCTTTGCGCTGCCGTCAAGCTTTGTCAAAACCACTCCCGATACATCCGTTACCTCCTTGAATTCGCGGGCCTGTTCCTTTGCATTCTGCCCGGTGGAGGCATCCACCACAACAAGGGTTTCCTTTGCCGCCTCAGAATATTCCGAGGTGATGATCGAATTGATCTTTTTCAATTCGTTCATGAGGTTCTTTTTATTGTGAAGCCTTCCGGCGGTATCGCAGATCAGGATGTCGATATCCCTGGCCTTTGCAGCCTGAATGGCATCATAGACGACTGCTCCGGGATCACCGCCGTCCTTTCCCTTTACTATCTGGACTCCCGCGCGCTCCGCCCATACATCCAGCTGCTCTCCCGCTGCCGCCCTGAAGGTATCCGCAGCCGCGAGCATCACCTTTTTTCCGAGTCTTTTATATCTGGCCGCAAGTTTTCCTACAGTTGTGGTTTTTCCAACCCCGTTCACTCCGACCACCAGGATGACGCATTTCTTCAGCTCAAAATCATAATCGGAGGGTGAGCTTTTTTCCTGCAGCCTTTCTTTTATTATATCCGAAAGGAGAAGCCGGCACTCATCCGGAGAACCGGTCTTTCCCGATGTGACCCTCTCCTTCAGTTCATCGATGATCTCTTCAGTGGATGAATAACCCACATCACCCATCACGAGGGTTTCTTCGAGTTCCTCATAGAATTCATCCGAGATCTCCTCATAGTGCGAAAAGAATCCCGACAGTTTTGAAAAAATACCTGCCATTATTTGTAAGTCTCATCGCTCAGGTCAACTGCCACCTGGGTCGATACTCCTTTCTCCTGCATGGTGATACCGTAGAGCCTGTCAGCCTTTACCATCGTACCTCTCCTGTGGGTGATGACTATGAACTGGGTATGCTCCGTCAATTTCTGCAGGTAAGATGCAAATCTCTCAACATTTGCTTCATCCAGCGCCGCCTCTATCTCATCAAGCAGACAGAAGGGCGAAGGCTTCATATTCTGTATCGCAAAGAGGAGGGCTATGGCTGTCAGCGCCTTTTCTCCCCCGGAAAGCTGCATCATGTTCTGAAGCTTCTTTCCCGGCGGCTGCGCCGTTATCATTATGCCTGCTTCCAGGACATCCTCCTCGTCCACAAGCTCCAGAGTTCCCTTTCCTCCGCCGAAAAGTTCCACAAAAACCTGGTTGAACTGCCTTTGTATCTCGGCAAACTGCTCCGTGAACTGCTTTTTCATGGCTTCATCAAGATCCGCGATGATATTGCGCAGATCCTCCTCTGCCTTTATGATGTCATCCCGCTGCCCAGTCAGGAAGGTGTATCTTTCCATCAGCTCCCTGTACTCCTCTATGGCATTCACGTTCACATCCCCAAGCTGTCTGATCTGCGATTTCAGCCTCACGGTATTCTGCTTCATCTCCGAAAGGGAGCCCAGTTCCTCATTTACAAGCTCGCGGCTTCCTATCAGTGTCAGCTCGTATTCATCCCACATATACTGGGCAAGACCTGCAGAGGATGCCGAAGCCTTTTC
>JAFSWJ010000109.1 GCA_017444545.1 Lachnospiraceae bacterium | reverse complement strand
GGAGAACTTCAGTTTGACACGGCGGTATCCCCCAGGGTCGCCAGGACCAAATGCCCCGAGTCAAAGGTTGCAGGCTATGCAAACACCTTCATATTCCCCGATCTTTATTCGGGAAACATCGGAAGCAAGATAGCACAGAGGATGGGAAATTTTGAAAGCTACGGACCGATCCTTTTGGGACTGAACGCTCCGATCAATTATCTGCCCAGAGGCTGCAACGCGCTTGAGGTTTATTCCATGTGCATAGTCACCGCAGCGCTTGCCATATGACACGGCATGAGGAGAACAGATAATGGAAAGATACGATGACTATTCCTTCATCCTCGATGTTGACGGGACCCTCTGTCCCATTAAAAAGCCGGATGAGCGCTACGAGGATCTCGTTCCCTATGAAAATATGCTGGAGAAGCTTCGGTTTTACAAAGAGAGAGGAGCAAAGATAGTCCTCTTCACCTCCAGGAACATGAATTCCTACAACGGGAACATAGGACTCATTAATAAGAACACGGCCCGCATCCTGCAGGAGTGGCTTGACAAATGGGACATACCCTATGATGAGATCATCTACGGCAAACCCTGGCCCGGAAAAAAGGGCTTTTACATTGATGACAGGACGGTCAGACCGGACGAATTTCTGAACCTTGACGTGGATAAACTGGAGGAAATTTGCAAAAACTCGAGAGAATCTTGAAAAAAAGCGGTTTATAGGGTATTATTATACAGTTACGTATTAATCATAAGAAAGGATGGAAAAAGGTATGTATACACTTGTACTTGTCAGACACGGCGAGAGCGCATGGAATCTCGAAAACAGGTTCACAGGCTGGACCGATGTGGATCTTTCACCCAAGGGAGTGGAAGAGGCAAAGGCAGCAGGACAGCTGATGAAAAAAGAGGGTTATGATTTTGATATCTGCTATACTTCATATCTGCGCCGCGCCATCCACACTCTGGGTCTTGCCCTGAATGAGATGGACAGGGAATGGCTCCCGGTCATCAAGAGCTGGAAGTTGAACGAGCGTCATTACGGAGCACTCCAGGGTCTCAACAAATCGGAGACGGCAACAAAGTACGGAGAGGATCAGGTGAAGATCTGGAGGAGATCCTTTGATATCCAGCCTCCGGCCCTCGAGGAGAGCGATGACAGAAATCCCGCCCGCCAGGATCAGTACAGGTATGAGCCCAAGGACGAGATGCCCCTTACGGAAAGCCTGAAGGATACCATTGCAAGGGCAGTCCCTTATTATCAGCAGGAGATCCTTCCCAAGCTCAAGGAGGGCAAGAGAGTGATCATTGCCGCTCACGGAAATTCACTCAGGGCTCTGGTCAAGTATTTTGACAATGCATCCGACGAGGAGATCGTTGGCGTGAACATACCTACGGGAATCCCGCTTGTATATAAATTTGACGACAACGACAAGGTTCTGGAAAAGTTCTACCTGGGAGATCAGGAAGCGATCAAGGCAAAGATGGATGCGGTAGCAAAGCAGGGTTCTGCAAAGTAATATGTAAAAAACACGGACCTGAGATCCTTCAGGTCCGTTTTCACTACCAACAGGTTAAGTATTCACAAAAATTATGGTCTGCGGGAGCAGGGTCAACGGGCGAGGCTGCTTAACTTGTCGGTACGGTTATGGCGATGTTCATAGAATGGTTTGATGTCTGTGCCCTGTGCATACTGATAGAGGTCTTCTACACATGCCTGGTCAGACGGAGCCTGAGAGTCAGGCAGAATTACATATTCCTTTTGATGCTTGTGGATCTGATACTCACGACCGTAGGCAGTCTTTTGTGTACCCTGGGACAGAATGCGGTCTATCTGGGAAAGGTATCCTCTCCGTTTTATGATGTTGCCGTAATGAAAGCAGCGGTGTATCTGTATATGTCCATGCATATACTCACACCCGTGCTCTTCGTAATTTATATCTATTCCGTACTCGGGATAGAATACAACAGACTCGGGGAGTTTCTGGGACTCTTTCTGCCGGTGGTGGTGGCTCTGCTTTTTCTTGCGTCGACCCCGGCCACCGGAGCCATCTTTTATTTTGACGAATACAATATCTACACGAGAGGAAGAGCCATCTATGTGTTCTATCTGGTGGCCTTTTATTATACTGTTTATACCATTTACCTCATCATTTATTTCAGAAAGAGCGTGAGGCGGGAGGTGGTCATATCGGTCTTTTCCTTCCTTTTCTTTTCGGCAGCAGGTGTTCTGGTACAGTTCCTGGATGCGCATTTCAAGGTTGAGGACTTTTTCAATGCCCTGGTGGTGGTCATAGTCTATATCGCCATAGAAAGGCCCGGGGATTTTCTGGATTCACAGACCGACCTGCAAAATTCAGCCGCCTTTTACATGAGTACCGAGACCAGGCTCAAGAGGCGTTCACAGATGGATATGATCCTTCTGACCATTGACAATCTGACCTTTCTTGACAAACAGATCGGCATAGCAAAGAGCGATCTGCTGCTCATTGAAGCGGCAAAGTTTCTTGTGACCTTTTCAAAGTCCGTCACCGTTTTCAGACTGAAAAGAGGAGTCTTTGTTCTTGTGATGAAGAGCAAGGCGG
>JAFSWJ010000108.1 GCA_017444545.1 Lachnospiraceae bacterium | reverse complement strand
TGTTCATCAGTGCTACCGATTTCTCCATAGCCTGCTCAAGCTGTCTCAAAGCGTTGGAACCCGGCAGCGCCTCTTCCATGGTCTCTATGGCCTTTTCCCTGTTCCTTTCCGTCTCCGCCTCAAAGAAATAGTTTTCCAGATGGATCCTCTTCTCCGTCACGGTATAGAGCCTTGCTTCACTCGTCAGATAATCGGAGGCGTCCATGAGCTTGTCTGCCGTCTCCATAAGGCTCATGAAAGAATCTGTGGCGCGTGAATATGAATAAAAAGCGCGGAATGTGAGTATCGCCGACAGCATCAGTATGACTGACACCACAACCGAAACGATCAGGATTATATAATTTATGACCCTCAGAGACAATCCCTTTCCGGGCCGGAAATATCTTTCCTTATTCATAACCATATATCTAATACATCGCCAGGTCCATGTCCACGTTTCCCTCTATCCCTTTGCAGGATCCGTTGCTGTCATATTGCCATATCCTGAAATCATAGGGAAAATACGGGACAAGATCATTCGGACCTATATAATCCGCAAACCACTTCTCCTTGTCCTCAAGCTCGCTCATATTGAGAAGCATCATAAAGGTCTTTGCATTCCCGTAAATAATGGATCCCAGCCCTCTGCTTTCGATCCTTTTGCAAAAAGCCCTCACATTTCTGGTATATTCATCCTTTGAGATGTCCCGGGTCCTGACTTCTGCTTCCGGATCATCTATCTTTTCCACATCGATGGCAACGGGTATATCAACCCCGTAATCCTTGATCCTCTCAAGAACAAAATCCGCTTCCTCGACAGCCTCTGCCTCATTTACGGCCTGAGTGAAAAAATATACACCCACCGACAGTCCGGCCGCCTTCGCCCCTTCGATATTCTGTATGAAGTACTTGTCCTCAACCATCTTTCCGGAGCCGTATCCCCGGAATCCCGCTCTGATGTACACAAAATCTATCCCGTCCTCTGCGACCTCCTTCCAGTTTATCTCTCCGTTATGCTCGGAGACGTCTATGCCGCAGTAGCCGTTTTTATCCTCCGACTTTGTATATATCATCCTTCCGTCATCCGTCTGTTCAAAGCAGTCATTTTCATACGGATTTTTCTTCAGGTTCCTGTTGATATCGTAGAAATGAAAGGCACCCTCATCGGCTATGACCACCTGCTGGGGAAAAAGGACCTTGAGCATTTCAAGAGCCGAGCTTCCCCTCTCGGCAAGGGTTTTCACCTTTTTTACCCTTTCGTCATCCGATCCCGAGGAGGTTATCTTTTCTATCTCGTTTACCATCTCAGCCTCATCCACCGAGATCTCATGTATCTCTTCGAGGCTTTCCTCTGTTATTCTTTTTTCATAGTTTTTTTTGTCGTAAATGTTTTTTATCAAAAGAAAGATACACGCCGTCAAAAGAAATATATCTATCAACGTTACAAGTACCAGGTATCTTCCGACTCTGCTCTTATTTCCCGTTTTTTTGCCCATAGACGGTATTCTATCACATTATTTTTTCATAATCAAAACCGGCAGTCGTATGATGCTTTCCTTCTCTGTCCAAAAACAGCCCTTCGTATCCCTGCATCCCCTCAATCAGCTTTTTCCCTTCATCAAGCCCCTTCAGAATGCAGATCGTAGCCAGTGCATCACAGTCACAGGATTTCCCCTTCCCGGCTACCACAGTGACGGAAAGCAGATCCGTCTCTGCAGGATATCCGGTCTTTGGATCCAGGATATGATGGTATTTTCTCCCTCCGGCTTCAAAGTACCTTTCATAAACCCCTGACGTTACCGCCGTCTCATCGGAGAGTTCCGCTACACCGGTGATATCCGTCCGGTCTGAATAGGGCGTCTCTATACCTATCCTGAATTTCTTTTCAAAAAAACCCTCTTTCTTCTTTCCGACACAGACTATATTTCCCCCCAGGTCTATCACTGCGCTGCTTACGCCCCTATCTTCAAAAAGCTCCGTCAGCCTGTCAGCTATATAACCCTTTGCTATCGCTCCCAGGTCTATCCTGCACCCGGGTTCCCGTATCCTGACGGAATTTTTACTGATCTCCACATGTTCAGATCCGGTATGTGCCGCCGCCTCTTTCAGGACCTTTTCCGGAGGGACGGATGGGTCATCACTTTTAAAATCCCACAGTTCTGCAAGTCCTCCGACCGTGATGTCAAAGGCCCCTCCCGAAAGAGCACTGTACTCCATCCCCTTTTGCAGCAGGTCGACAGTCACCGGATCGCAGGCAACCGGTTTTCCGTCTGCATGGTTTATATTATAGATATCGGAACCTTCCCTTGTTCTCGAAAGCATCCCTTCATACATGGCGCATTGACGGAAAGCTTCGTCAATGACGGCCTTTGCCTCC
>JAFSWJ010000107.1 GCA_017444545.1 Lachnospiraceae bacterium | reverse complement strand
GTATGGTGCCGTTTCCGCGAAGTCCCATTCCGATGGCCTCTGTCAGGCAGTTCATGGAATTTGCGGTATACATTCCCGAGCAGGATCCGCAGGTGGGACAGGTGTGCTCGTCAAAATAATCAAGCTCCTTTTCGTCTATGGTACCTGCTTTTTTTGCACCTACAGCCTCAAACATCGATGAAAGAGATGTCTTTTTGCCGTGTACTCTTCCGGCAAGCATGGGACCTCCGGATACGAATACCGTAGGAACATTTACCCTTGCTGCAGCCATCAGAAGTCCGGGGACGTTCTTGTCGCAGTTGGGGACCATGACCAGGGCGTCAAACTGATGGGCGATAGCCATACATTCCGTTGAGTCACAGATGAGATCTCTTGTGACAAGGGAATATTTCATGCCTATGTGGCCCATGGCTATACCGTCGCAGACGGCAATCGCGGGAAACACAACGGGCATTCCGCCGGCTTCCGCAACTCCGAGCTTTACGGCCTCAACGATCTTGTCTATGTTCATGTGACCGGGAACTATCTCATTATAGGAGCTGACGATCCCCACCATGGGGCGTTTCATCTCCTCTCTGGTAAATCCCAGTGCGTTAAAAAGACTCCTGTGCGGAGCGTGCTCATCTCCTGTCTTGACATTATCACTAAGCATATCTGCCTCCTATAATCTTTCTGCGATCAATGTTCCCATCTCATCCGTATTCACACGTTTCATGCCCTCTGACATGATATCTGTGGTACGGTAACCTTCCTTTAAGACCATCTTTACCGCGTTTTCAATGTCGGATGCTTCCCTGTCCCTGTCAAAGGAAAACCGGAGCATCATGGCGGCGGAAAGAATGGTGGCGATGGGATTTGCGATATTCTGTCCTGCTATATCAGGCGCCGATCCGCCCGAGGGTTCATAGAGTCCGAATTTTGTCTCGTTTAATGAGGCACTTGAAAGCATCCCTATGGAACCTGTGATCTCGGCTGCCTCATCGGAAAGGATATCCCCGAACATATTCTCGGTAAATACCACATCAAACTGCGAGGGATCCTTTACCAGCTGCATTGCCGCATTGTCAACAAGCATATGGGAAAGCTTTACATCCGGGTAGTCACGGGCAACCTCTTCGGTAACCTTTCTCCAAAGTCTTGAAGAATCAAGTACATTTGCCTTGTCCACGCTGGTTACCTTTTTTCTTCTTTTTGATGCGATCTCAAAGGCCTTGACGGCGCACCGCCTGATCTCTTCTTCGCTGTAGGTCAGCGTATCTACGGCTGTAGTCACCCCGTCTTTTTCCTCCGTATACCTCGTTCCGAAATACAGCCCTCCGGTAAGCTCCCGGACGATGATGAGATCAAAGCCTTTTTGCGCGGTCTTTTCACTTAAGGGACAGGCGCTTTTAAGTTCATCGTAAAGAACTGAAGGACGAAGGTTCGCAAAAAGGTTCAATGCCTTTCTGATCCCCAGAAGACCCGCTTCCGGACGCTTGTCCGGTGGAAGTTTGTACCACGGCGAGGTTGAGGTGTTTCCGCCTATCGAACCCATCAGCACTGCATCCGAGGCTTTTGCTGCGTTTATCGCTTCATCCGTAAGAGGGACGCCGTATCTGTCGATGGAACATCCTCCCATGAGGATTTCCGTATAATCAATGGAATAACCGTTTTTTGAAGCGGAGGCATCGAGAACCTTTTTTGCCTCCCGGACAACCTCAGGTCCTATGCCGTCTCCCGAAATAACACCTATCTTCATATCATTTGTCCTTCTTTTCATCAGAGGATGAAGCTGATGATTCAGCCTTCTCGATCTGTGTGATGGCTTCCTTTTTCATCGGTATCCTGCAGTTTTTATTATTTCCGAATTCCACAATGACAGTATCATCGGATATATCTATGATCACACCGTAAAATCCGCTGGTGGTCAGGACCGAATCTCCGACCTCAAGACCCGAGAGCAGTTCCTTCATCCTGTTCTGCTCTTTTTTCTGGGGCCTGATCATGACCAGATAGAGAAAAGCTCCGATGGCGACCACATAAAGTACCATCATCAGGATTCCCTGGGTTGATGATCCGCCTTCTGCAGCTGCATTCAGTAAAACGTTATTCATATGACACCTCCGTTAGATAAATATTGATCAAGGAATCTTCTTCGAAATCCCCCGAAATCTCCGTTTTGAAGAGCATCTCTGATCTCTTCCATCAGATGATTGTAAAAATACAGGTTGTGGGTTACGCAGAGCCGCAGGCCCAGCATCTCATTTGCCTTGAGAAGATGTCTGATATATGCCCTGCTGTATCTTTTGCAGGCAGGACAGCCGCATCCCTCTTCTATCGGTCTTTGATCCTTGGCGTAGACCGCATTTTTCAGGTTCAGTTTTCCGTTGTGTGTATATAACTGTCCGTGCCTCGCATTTCTGGAAGGATATACACAGTCAAAAAAATCAACTCCGCGGTATACCGCCTCGACTATGTTGTCGGGAGTGCCGACTCCCATGAGGTATACCGGTCTGTCGGCCCTCAGATGCGGGATCGTCACATCAAGCACATGGTACATCTCCTCGTGGGATTCACCTACTGCAAGCCCTCCTATGGCAGAACCGTCAAGTTCAAGATCCGCCATGAATTCTGCATTTTTAATCCGGATATCATCATACACCGCTCCCTGGTTTATGCCAAAGAGAAGCTGCTGATTATTTACCGTATCCGGCAGACTGTTGAGTCTTTTCATCTCGTTCATACAGCGAAGGAGCCATCTTTCGGTCCGCCCGACGGATTCTGCCACATACTCCCTTGAGGCTTTTGAACTTGGACATTCGTCAAATGCCATCGCTATGGTCGAGCCCAGATTTGACTGGATCTTTATGCTCTCTTCCGGGCCCATGAAGATCCTGTGTCCGTCTATATGGGATCTGAAATGTACTCCCTCATCATTGATCTTTCTGAGGGCTTTAAGCGAAAACACCTGAAAGCCGCCGGAATCGGTCAGGACCGGACCTTTCCAGGAGGTGAAGCTTCTGATGCCGCCCATTTCCTTTATGAGGGCATCTCCCGTCCGCACATGCAGATGATAGGTGTTTGCCAGGACCACCTGCGTGTCTATGTCCTCCAGATCATCAAAGGACACGGCTCCTTTTATTGCGCCGACTGTTGCGACATTCATGAAGACAGGAGTCTTTATGATGCCGTGGGGGGTTGTAAACTCTCCAAGCTTTGCGCGATCCTCCCTGATCTTTATCAAAAATCTGTCAGAACCCATTATTGTACCAGACCGATCATCTCATCATATTCTTCAAGTGAGAGGTTGAGCTTTGTCATTTCCTTTGCAGCCTTTACTCCCACATATCTGTAATGCCAGGGCTCAAACTCTATATCGGTCACAGATACCTTGTCTGCAGGATATCTGAGGATGAAGCCGTGATCCGGAGCATTTTTTGCCAGCCACTTTCCGGCATCTGTTTCCGCAAATCCTTCATCAAGCCGCTGGTATTTCGGTGTCACAAAATCAAAAGCCAGGCCCACCTGATGTTCGCTGGACCCGGGGATGGCAACGGTCTCCGATGCCAGATCAAAGGCTTTTTCATGATCGTAGCCTTTTCTTTCATACTGGGCTACCTTCTTTTCAAAAAGCTTTTGCTGTTTTTCCTCATCCCTGTAGGGCGAACATATGAAGATATCAACCCCGTCATCCTTTGCTGCCTGAAGCAGGCTGTTCACATGTTCCACTACCCTGACATCTGATTTTATATTGCCCTTTATGGTGGCAAGCTCAAAACGGTAGTCTGAAGGGATGAGATGCTTTTTGTTTATGAGGATCAGCGACCAGTCATCTTCAAAACCGGCCTCCTTCAGACCGCGTCCCTCCTCGTATACAAACACGCTGTTTACGCTGTCTTCCTGACTTCTTTCCTGACTGTTTTCCTCGTCAAGCTTTTTTGCTGCTTCCCTTGAACCTTCAAGAATATCCGAGATGTTTGTATCATCCGCCTTTTCCACCTCAAATTCGTTGCCGTCCTCGTCGATGAGGATGATGGTCCTCTCCGCTTCATCCGTATCGGTCCCGCCTATGGATGCCAGGACGGAAAAGCTTGAAAAAACAATAAATACAAGGACAGCAAAGCAGGCCGCGCTTATTTTTCTGATATATGGAAGAGGTCTCATTCGGTTTCCCTTTGATCCATGGGTATGTAATCCCGCTGCGGCTGGGCACTCTTGAAAGCAGGACGTATGATCTTGCCGTTGTTTGAGAGCTCCTCGATACGGTGTGCTGTCCAGCCTGATATCCTTGCGCAGGCAAAAATCGGGGTGTACAGCTCTACCGGGAGATTGAGCATGCTGTAAACAAAGCCTGAATAAAAGTCAACATTGCAGCATACGCCCTTGTATATCGGCCTTTTTTTCTCTATGATGCCGGGACCCAGTCTTTCGACCATGGCGTAGAGATTAAACTCGTCGAGCCTTCCCTTTTCTTCCGCAAGCTTTTCCACAAAACTCCTGAATATGACCTCCCTGGGATCTGAATGTGAGTACACGGCATGTCCCATACCGTAGATCAGACC
>JAFSWJ010000106.1 GCA_017444545.1 Lachnospiraceae bacterium | reverse complement strand
GGGAATGATCGCGGACAATCAGGTGACTGTTATTAGAGCACGATCGCGCAACATCAGTTAACATAATTTCAAGCCACAATCCACTCTCCGCGATTCAACCGGCATCCCAGCAGCGCAGTCAACATAACATGTAGCAGAGAACCGTCCCCCTGATACAGAGAACCGTCCCCCTGATACAAAAAAGCGCGTAACCCCCTGGGGAAACGCGCCTTTGCGTGATCAGTGTTATTTTATACGTAGAACAGCATCTCTTCGTAGGTCGGATACGGCAGGTATCCTTCGGGCAGAAGCGGCTCGGCCGCATCCGCATATTTCCTGATCTCATCCATGTCGGCGATCACCACATCATGGTAGAACTTCGCCTGCTCAATGTCGGGATCCATGGCCTCCGCCTTGTCCGTATCCTCAGAAAGCTTCTTTGTGGTTTTTATTATCTCATCATAATAACCTGCAAGCTTTTTGATCAGTTCGGTCTGGGTATCGCATCCAACGTCGATGCCAAGCTGCTTTCGCTGAAGCACGGATTCCGTCAGGTCGTCGATGTAGGCTGCAAGCGACGGTGCAAACTGCTTGAGGACCATGTCCTTCAATGTCAGTGCCTCGATATGGATCGTCTTGGTATAGTTTTCTATCCTGATCTCATATCTGGAATTGAGCTCCGTCTCGGAATAAATGCCGTGCTTTATGAACATCTTCACGTTCTTTTCGGCGATCAGGGCACCCATCGCATCCGGTGTGGCCTTGAGATTATAGAGGCCTCTCTTTTCGGCTTCTTTGACCCATTCATCGGTGTAGCCGTTGCCGTTGAAAATGATCCTCTTGTGTTTGATGATCGTATCCTTGACCAGGCTGTGTACGGCATCATTCATATCGGAAGGCTTCACATCCTTTAACACCTCGTAGAACTGGCTTAGAGCCTCCGCCACTGCGGTGTTCAGCATGATGTTCGGACCTGCTATGGAAACACTCGAGCCCAGGGATCTGAACTCAAATTTGTTTCCGGTGAAGGCAAAGGGTGAGGTACGGTTCCTGTCGGTGGTATCCTTTGTGAAATGAGGGATGACCTTTGCTCCGGTCTCCATCTTCACCTTTTCGACCTTGCCGAAATACTCATCCTTTTCTATCGCCTCGATCACTCCCGTCAGCTCGTCTCCGAGGAAGATGGAGATGATGGCGGGCGGTGCCTCATTTGCGCCGAGCCTGTGATCGTTACCCGCACTTGCCACGGATAATCTGAGCAAATCCGCATACTCGTCAACCGCCTTGATGACCGCCGAGAGAAAGATCAGAAACTGCGTATTCTCTGCGGGCGTCTTTCCGGGGTTCAGGAGATTCTCTCCGTCATTTGTGGAAAGCGACCAGTTGTTGTGCTTGCCGGATCCGTTGATCCCCGCGAAGGGCTTTTCATGAAGCAGGCACATGTAGCCGTGCTTTTCGGCAACCTTTTTCATGATCTCCATGGTCAGCTGGTTGTGATCCACCGCCACATTTGTGGTATCAAACACCGGCGCAAGCTCATGCTGGCAGGGTGCCACCTCATTGTGCTTTGTCTTGACGGGGATCCCCAGCTTCCAGAGTTCCTCATCCAGGTCATGCATGAAGGCTGCGACCCTTGTCCTCAGGTTTCCGAAATAGTGATCGTCCATCTCCTGTCCCTTGGGAGCCGGCGCACCCAGAAGCGTCCTTCCGGTGAAGATCAGATCCTTTCTCTTTTTGTAATCCTCCCTGTCGATGAGGAAGTATTCCTGCTCGGGCCCGACGGTGGTCAGAACGTTTGTCACATCATCCCTGCCCAGAAGCTTTAATATCCTCACCGCTTCCTTGCTGATGGCATCCATGGAACGCAGCAGCGGTGTCTTTTTGTCCAGTGCCTCTCCGCTGTATGAGCAGAAGGCTGTGGGAATATACAGCGTCCCGTCCTTGATAAATGCCGGGCTTGTGGGATCCCAGGCCGTATATCCTCTTGCCTCAAAGGTCGCCCTGATGCCTCCCGACGGAAAGCTTGATGCATCGGGTTCACCCTTGACCAGCTCCTTTCCCGAAAATTCCATAATAACTTCGCCCTGTCCCACCGGGCATATGAAGCTGTCATGCTTTTCCGCTGTGTAACCCGTCATGGGCTGGAACCAGTGGGTATAATGTGTGGCTCCGTTTTCAACGGCCCATTCCTTCATGGCTACAGCGACTGCATTTGCCACATCAAGCTCCAGGTGTGTATTATTGTCGATCGTCTTTCTGAGTGCTTTGTACATATCGTTCGGAAG
>JAFSWJ010000105.1 GCA_017444545.1 Lachnospiraceae bacterium | reverse complement strand
GGATGAGGATACCGGGAGAAATTCCGTAAGTCCCTGTATGAACCCCAGAAACACAGCCTGAAGAATGCTCATAAGCTACTCCTCGTTGATATAGTTTACCAGTCCCTGTGCCTTCATGATCTTTTGCATGAATTCCGGGAAAGACTGTCCCTTGTAGGATCTGTCCTTTGTGATGTTCTTTATGGTCCCGGTCTCAAAATCCACCTCAACCTCATCTCCCTCACCGATATCCTGCGATGCCTCTTTGCACTCGATTATGGGCAGACCGATGTTTATGGCATTTCTGTAAAAGATCCTTGCAAAGGTCTCCGCTATGACGCAGCTGATGCCGCTTTCTTTTATTACCATGGGCGCATGCTCCCTGGAGGATCCGCAGCCGAAATTCTTCCCGGCCACCATGATATCGCCGGGCTTTACCTTTTTCGTGAAGTCCCTGTCGATATCCTCCATGCAGTGGGATGCAAGCTCCTTTCTGTCCTGTATGGCAAGGTATCTTGCCGGTATGATGACATCCGTATCAACATTGTCTTTGTATTTCAGTACTTTTCCTTTTGCTTCCATTTGCCTTTGCCTTCCTTCCGTTTTGCTTTCAGGGAGCTGCTATGTAGCCGCAAAGAGCGGATGCTGCAGCAACCGCGGGGCTTGCAAGATAGACCTCCGAATCCACGTGACCCATCCTGCCGACAAAATTCCTGTTTGTGGTGGATATGCATCTCTCGCCTGCTGCAAGGATCCCCATGTATCCTCCCAGACAGGGTCCGCAGGTGGGTGTCGAAACAACCGCTCCCGCTTCGATGAAGGTCTTTATCAGCCCCTCCTCCAAAGCTTCCAGATAGATCTTTTGTGTTCCCGGGATGACTATACATCTGACATCATCCGCCACCTTTTTGCCCTTCATTATACCGGCAGCTATGCGAAGGTCGCTGATCCTGCCGTTTGTGCAGGAGCCTATGACGGCCTGGTCTATCCTTATCTTTTCATTTATCTCAGCTATTGTCTTTGTGTTTGAGGGGAGGTGGGGAAATGCCACCGTGCTCTTCAACGCTGAAAGGTCGATGGTGTATTCCTCATCATATACGGCATCGTCATCAGCCTCATAAACCTCATAAGGGCGGTCTGAATGTGCTGCCAGATACTCCTTTGTGGCATCATCCACCGGGAAGATACCGTTTTTGCCGCCGGCCTCGATGGCCATGTTTGCGATGGTGAAACGGTCGTCCATGGAAAGGTTTGCCACTCCGTCTCCCGTAAATTCCATGGATCTGTAGAGCGCTCCGTCAACGCCTATCATTCCGATGATATGAAGTATGACGTCCTTGCCGGATACCCATTTGGAGGGTTTTCCGGTGAGATTGAACTTTATGGCTCCGGGAACCTTGAACCAGGCCTTTCCTGTTGCCATGCCTGCCGCCATGTCAGTAGAGCCCACACCTGTTGAAAAAGCGCCCAGGGCACCGTAGGTGCAGGTGTGTGAGTCGGCCCCGATGATGCAGTCTCCCGCAACCGTCAGTCCGCTCTCCGGAAGCAATGCGTGCTCTATGCCCATCTTTCCCGTATCAAAATAATTTGTGATCCCGTTTTCATGCGCAAAATCCCTGCAGCATTTGCAGTTTTCCGCGGATTTGATGTCCTTGTTGGGAATGAAGTGATCCATGACAAGAGCGATCCTGTCTTTGTCAAATACTCCCTTTTTTTTGAAATTCTTCATGACATCTATGGCCACAGGGGTCGTGATGTCATTTCCGAGCACCAGATCCAGCTTTGCCTCGATGAGCTGTCCTGCCTCAACATGGTCAAGGCCGGCTTTTTTTGCCAGGATCTTTTGCGTCATTGTCATACCCATATGCTCTTCCTCCATCTGTACATACAACCTGTGTATTTTACCATATTTCCCCGACAAAAACAAATCGGAACGGGACAGGGGACGTATCTGTGTCCCACATG
>JAFSWJ010000104.1 GCA_017444545.1 Lachnospiraceae bacterium | reverse complement strand
CTGAAAAAAAGAGGAAACTTTACGGCATGCTTTCATCGCTCTATGCAGAGTTTGATGATCTCACCTGCATAAAGGCCCTGACAGATACCGAAGTGAGGACAGGCGGATCATTTGAAAAGGATGATTCAAAGATCTGCATTTATGATAAAAGCCGCCGGCTTTCCGGAGCCGCCATAGCTGATATCCTGAGGGATACATACCACATAGAGCCCGAATACGGGTCCGGAAGAGTCTGCCTTTGCATCAGTTCCGTCATGGACAGCACCGAGGGATTTGAAAGGCTTGCAAAAGCAGCGAGGGAAACGGATGAATATTTACGAAGCGGAAAACTCCCCCAAAAGGAGCATTGATATCAGAAAGTCCCGCGGACAGACCTCGGCATCCTTTGTATATGCCTTTCCTCCGGACATACCGGTCATAGTGCCCGGAGAAACCATATCGCAGGAGAGTATAGACGCTGTCCTTTCATATATGGAGGACGGTGCGCGGATCATAGGATTAAAGGGATGGGATATATCTATTATCTGATGGGAAAAAGTGCATCGGGAAAGGACAGTATCTACAAAAGACTCATCGAAAACACGGGTCTTGAAAAGATCATCATCTATACCACCCGGCCTTTAAGAAACGGTGAAAAGGACGGTGCGGATTATCACTTCGTCGATGAAAAGGAATATGAAAAGATCCGCTCCGAAGGAAAGATAATCGAGGAAAGGCTCTATGAAACTGCCGAGGGTCCCTGGAGATACTTCACTGTCGACGACGGGAGCCTTGATGAAAAGAACGGAGACCTGCTCGGCATAGGAACGCCGGAATCTTTTATTAAACTGAAGGACTATTTCGGAAAAGACAGGGTCAGGCCGATATATATAGAGGTAGAAGATGGAGAAAGACTGGAGCGGGCACTCAGGCGCGAAAGATCCCAAAACGAACCGAAATACCGGGAGATGTGCAGGAGATTCCTGTCTGACAGCGAGGATTTTTCAGAAGAAGAGCTGGGCGAAGCCGGCATAACAAAAAGATTTGAAAACAAAGATCTGTCACAGTGTCTCAAAGAGATAGAGCAGTATTTGGCCCATGGATATCAAGGTTAATAATGTAAACAGCATAGCACCGTCCCAGGAGGCTGCCCCCGTGCAGCAGGGAGATGATGCCTTCAGGTTTGCCCTCATCAGTAATATCGAGGAATCGGAACTGCAGGAGAGACTTTCTGCGCTCATGGGAGAGATCACTGCCCAGGGCGAAAGGATATCCAAAAAAAAAGATATCAAGGATATGCGCAAATACCGGTCTCTGGTCAAGGATTTCATGAATGAGATCCTGAACCGCTCCCACAAGTTCACGAGACAAAACTTTCTGGACAAAAAAGGAAGGCACAGAGTATACGGGATCATCCATCTGGTGGACCAGAACCTGGATGAACTTGCCGAGGAGCTTTTGAAGGACGAGAGCGACAATCTGGCCATCCTTGCAAAGATAGGGGAGATCCGGGGTCTCCTCATCGACCTTTTGATGTGAAAAGGTCGGGAGAATGATATGGAGATAAATTCTTTTGCCGATTTCGTGGGGCAGGAAAGAATAAAAGATTACTTTGCCGATGCTGCAAAAAACGGCCGTGCCGGACATGCCTATATCCTTTCGGGAATGAAGGGGAGCGGGCGGAAAACTCTGGCCCGGCTTTTTGGCGCCTCCCTGCTTTGCACCTCCAAAGAAGAAATACCCTGCGGCATCTGCCGTTCCTGCAAAATGGTAATGTCCGGCAATCATCCTGATCTCATCACAGTGCCCCATGAAAAGCCTGCCACCATCTCCGTGGAAGATATCAGGGACCACCTCGTATCAGATATCCTGATAAAACCATATTACAAGGGAAGAAAGGTATATATCATACCCGACTGCGAGATGATGACACCTCAGGCCCAGAATGCGCTGCTGAAAAGCATAGAAGAGCCGCCGTCATATGCTGTCACCATCCTCATCACCGACAACCTCTCGTTTCTGCTGCCGACAGTCCGGTCAAGGTGCACCTGTCTTTCCACTGTCCCCCTGCCGGACGGCGTCGTAAAGGATTACCTGATAAAAAACGAGGGTGCCGGTGAAAAGGAGGCCTCTGTCTGCGCTGCTTTTTCAGGAGGCTCAATAGGAACTGCCGCCCGGTTTCTCCATTCGGATACCTTCAGGGAAGATCTGGACAAAACTCTGAAGCTCATCAAAAGATCAAAGGAGCTTCCCTCAAACGAGATATTTGCCTTTGCAAAAGAAGCAGCTTCGGACAAGACCGGACTTTTGCAGATCCTTGACATCATACTGTATCTGTACAGAGATATACTGATGTTCAAGACCCAGGAAGGCCGTGCTTCGTTGACATTTATCGATGAAACGGGGTATATTGAATCGAAAGCCCGCCAGACTGACTATGATGAGATCGGCCGGGTCATCAAATCCATAGAAGAACTGAAAGGAAGGCTCAGATCAAACGCGAATGCCGAAGCAGGTCTGGATGTGCTGCTGCTCGACATTTCGGAGCCGGTAATAAAAATATGACAAAGATCATATGTGTCAGGTTCAGAACTGCGGGAAAGATCTATTATTTCTCTCCCGGTGAACTTGAGATCAAAAAAGGAGACCATGTCATCGTAGAGACGGCAAGAGGTGTCGAGTATGGCAAGGTCGTATCGGACATCAGGGAAATGCCCGAGGAAAAGGTGAAGGAGCCTTTGAAAAAAGTAAAAAGGATCGCCACCCCCGAGGATGATGAGACCGAAAGAAAGAACCGGGACAAAGAGAAGGATGCCTATCTCATCTGCCTGGAAAAGATCCATGCTCACAAACTTGAAATGAAGCTTGTAGAGGCTGAGTATACCTTTGACGGAAACAAACTGCTCTTTTATTTCACTGCTGACGGCAGGGTTGATTTCAGGGATCTGGTAAAGGACCTGGCATCCGTTTTCCGCACCAGGATAGAGCTGAGGCAGATCGGTGTCAGAGACGAGACCAAGATCACGGGAGGTCTGGGCATATGCGGCAGGGTTCTGTGCTGCCATGCTTATCTTTCTGATTTTGCGCCTGTCTCCATAAAAATGGCAAAGGAACAGAATCTTTCCCTTAATCCCGCAAAGATCTCCGGTGTCTGCGGGAGACTCATGTGCTGCCTCAAAAATGAAGAGGATACCTATGAGTATCTGAACAAACAGCTTCCCGCACTGGGAGATACCGTCACCACACCCGAGGGACTTCGCGGACAGGTTGAAAGCGTCAATGTGCTGCGTCAGCTGGTAAAGGTAATAGTGGATGAAGGCGACGAAAAGGAAATCCGGGAGTATCCCGCAAAAGAACTCCGATTCAGACCCAGACGGCCAAAGGGCAAAAAGGGAGGAGATCACGGAAAAGATCTTTCCGAAAATGAACTGAAAGAGCTTGAAAAGCTTGAAAAGCAGGAGGACGGAAGGTCAAAACTTGATGATGACTGAAAAAAACCTCCTCAAAAACGGCGAGAGGATCGATGATCTGGAAAGAAACGGTCTTTCCATCATACAGGATCCGTCCTCCTTTTGTTTCGGGATGGATGCAGTCCTGCTGACGGGTTTTGCCACCGTTCCGGATCAAAGCCTCGTCCTTGACCTTGGTACGGGAACAGGGATCATCCCCATACTCTTAAGTGCCAAGACAAAGGCCGGTCACCTGACCGGTCTTGAGATACAGGAAAAGTTTGCGGATATGGCATCAAGGAGCGTTGATCTGAACTGCCTCGGATCCAGGATCGATATCATAAAAGGTGATATAAAAGAAGCAGACCGGCTTTTTCCCTCTGCTTCTTTTGATGTTGTGACCTCAAACCCGCCCTACATGGTAAAGGGTTCCGGACTCCGCAACCCTGACGAAAGCATAGCGATAGCAAAGCATGAACTTTTGTGCAGCCTTTCGGATGTGGTAAAGGCTGCCTCCCATGCGCTGAAGGACGGCGGGATCTTTTGCATGGTCCACAGACCCTCCCGGCTGGTCGATGCGGTCGAGACCATGAGACACCACAGGATCGAACCGAAAAGGATGAAGCTTGTCTATCCCTCAGTTGAAAAGGAGCCTGTCATGGTCCTTTTGGAGGGCAGGAAAAACGGCGGGGCAAACCTGACAGTCGAAAAGCCCCTCATCATATACGGACCGGACGGAAAATATACGGAGGAGATCACCGGTATATATGGCTATTGAAAAAGGCACCCTGTTTCTGTGCGCCACCCCGATAGGCAACCTTGAAGATATGACAAAAAGGGTTATCGAAACCCTCGAAAGTGCTGACCTGATCGCAGCCGAAGATACAAGAAATACCCTGAAACTTCTCAATCACTTCGGCATACAGGGAAAACTCACAAGCTATCATGAGCATAATAAATACGATAAGGCAGAAGTTCTCATAAAAGAGCTCCTTTCGGGGAAAAACATCGCCCTTGTGACCGATGCCGGCACACCCGCAATATCGGATCCCGGTCAGGTCATGGTAGAACGCTGCATAGATGAAGGGATCCGCGTCACCTCCCTGCCGGGAGCGGCTGCCTTTGTCACCGCCCTGACCCTTTCCGGACTTTCCACAAAAAGATTTGTTTTTGAGGGTTTCCTTTCTTCCGAAAAAAAGGAAAGGAACATGATACTTGACGAACTCAAAGATGAAACAAGGACCATGATCTTTTATGAAGCACCTCACCGGCTGAAGGAGACACTTGAACTCCTTCACCGGGCTCTGGGAAACAGACGGGCAGCGATATGCCGTGAGCTGACAAAGCTTCACGAAGAGGTTCTGCGAATGGATCTTGAAAACGCAGTCTCTTATTATGGGGAAAATGAAGCCAGAGGTGAGTTTGTACTCGTTATAGAGGGAAAAGATCCCGCTCTCATCCTGGAGGAAGACCGCAGGAAATGGAAGGATATGTCCGTATCCGACCATATGAAACTTTATACCTCCTCCGGAACAGAAAAAAAAGAAGCCATGAAACTTGTTGCACGGGACAGGGGAGTTTCAAAAAGGGATATTTACAATATGCTCCTGAAGGAGGATGAAGATGAAAAGGATTAGTCTTGAAAAAATAGCCGGATGCTTGGTTTTATTATCCATATGTGTGTTCCTGCCGGCCTGCGCAGAAGGCGGAGCAGGCTATGAGCTAAAGGATCCTTCTTTGGAAAGCAGCACATCTTTGGCAGATCCTTCGCCTGAGGAGGAACCGGAAAAGGAAACTCCACCGGCACCTGCCGCAAAACCTGCCCAAAACCTGTCCATGCTCGAAGCCGTAAATGCTTTCAACTGGGACTTTTTTGATATGCAGAATACCGGCTCGAACCTGTTTTTTTCTCCCTTCAGCATTGAAAGTGCTCTTGTCATGGCACTTTCCGGTGCAAAGGGAAGTACATATGATGAGCTTGCTGCTGTGCTGAACATCACGGATACCGATGCCTTCATGGACAGCTACCTGCAGCTTGCAAAGGGCTATGACAGCGACAGGGCAAAGCTTACCGCCGCAAATTCGCTCTGGATAGACAAAAGTTTTGAAAAGGAATACGGCATAGACCCCTCCTTTGTCTCAAAGCTTGAGGAAAAGATGGATGCCGGAGTGATCTTTGAGGATTTCAAAAACCATCCCGACAAAGCCGCGTCGGACATAACAAAATGGGTGAAAAAAAATACGGACAATCTGATCCCCGACTATCAGTCCTCATCAGACAGCTCAACCGTGCTTGATATAATAAATGCCATCTACTTCTTTGGTGAATGGAAAAACAAATTCGATGCCGCAGACACCTTTGAAATGGACTTCAGGACAAAAGACGGTACCCGGACCGTGAAAATGATGAATATGCACGACGGACATTTCAGATATCTCAAAGAAAAGGGCTTCAAGGGGATAGAACTTCCCTACGCGGATGGAGAGGCCGTAATGGATATCATCCTCTCTGAAGATGATGAGGCTCTTTCATCTCCTGATGCCTTCAAAAAGCTTTCACCTTCAGACAGAGATGAATTCCTTGCCGGACTGGCCGGTGCTGAGGAAACAAAGATCTATGCTCTGAGACTTCCAAAGTTTACCATGGATCTGACATGCAGTGATCTGAAAGAAACCCTTCAGAAAATGGGAGCGGTATCTTCTTTTGATCCCGAAAAAGCGGATTTTTCGGGGATCACAAAAAATCTTTACATTTCAGATATATCACACAGGGCAAAGATTGAGGT
>JAFSWJ010000103.1 GCA_017444545.1 Lachnospiraceae bacterium | reverse complement strand
CGTCATGCCTCCGGTCAGAAGCACGCAGTTTATATCAAACCCTTTGAGCATGCCGGAGATGTTTTTCATATGCTGCATGGCAAGCACCTCTGTTGGAGCCATGAGGGCGGCCTGATACCCGTTTGCTGCCGCATCAAGCATGGCAAGAAGGGCCACCACTGTCTTTCCGGATCCCACATCCCCCTGAATAAGCCTGTTCATGGCATGGTTCGAGGCAAGATCCTTTATTATATCCCCATAGGTTCTTTTCTGGGCACCTGTCAGTTCATAGGGAAGAGCTTCCATGAAACGTGTGCAGAGCGCGCTTTTCATCATGGGAAAGGAGTTTTCCGTCTTTTTTGCGTTGTTTTTGAGCCTTCTCACATTTCTGATAAAGAAATAGAATTCGTTGAATACAAGCCTTTTCCTCGCATACAGGGCTTCCTCCCTGTCCTTTGGAAAATGGATCTTTTCAAAGCTTTCTGAAAGTCCGGGAAGGTCAAGGGTGCGTCTTTCATCCTCTGACAGAAAGTCCTCCGGAAATTCACATCCCTTCATAACGGTTCTCACGGCCTTTTGAACACTTTTTCCCGAAAGTCCCTTTGTCAGATGGTAGACAGGCTCAAGCTTTCCCTCAAGCCTTTCATATTCAGAAGCATCCATCATCCGGCACTGTACCAGGTTCAGGTTATCCCTCCTGATCTCGGCCTTTCCGAAAAAGATCTTTGTCATGCCGGGTTTCAGCACCTTTTTAAGGTAAGGCATGTTGTACCATGAAAGCATCACGGTCCCCGTCTCATCCTTTGCAGTAACATTGAGGATGTTCAGTCCCCTGACCCGGAGAGTATTGACCGTGCCGCTTATCGTAAGCCTCACCGCACATTTTTACTTTGGCTCAATATCCTTCGCCTTTATCAGAGGGGGATAGCTTTGATAATCCGCAGGGATATGGTTTAAAAGCTCCCACAGAGAACAGACACCCACTCTTTTGAAAAGAGCGGCTGTCTTGTCTCCTATTCCTTTTAAGCTGGTAATGTCATCTGAAAGTTCCATTGATACAGGCTTTTGAAAACATCATCACTCGACCGAGATGATGTAATAATAGACCGGCTGTCCTCCCTGATGGATCTCAAATTCAAGATCGGGATGCTTTTCGGACAGATTTTTCAGGAGTTTATCGGCGTCCTCTTCGGAAACATCCTCTCCATAATAAATACTCACCAGACTGTCGTCTTCTGTAATAAGTTCCTCCGTCATCTTTACGGTGACCTTTTCCACATCCCTGCCTACAGCTAGGATCGAACTGTCACCTATGCCCATGATGTCCCCGGTTTTGATCTCCTTGTCATCTATCATGGTATCTCTGACAGAATAAGTCACCTCACCGGATCTGACATGGGCGATCTCCTCTTTCATGGCAGCCGCATTCTCATCGGCTGAAAGATCCGGCATGTAATTAATGAGAGCGGCTATACCCTGGGGTATGGTCTTTGTGGGTATCACAACGATATTCTTGTCCTCTGTCAGCCCTGCCGCCTGGTTTGCGGCAAGGATGATGTTTTTATTATTCGGAAAGATGAAGACATTTTCGGCGTTCACCTTTTCGATGGCATTGATCATATCCTCCGTGGAGGGATTCATGGTCTGCCCGCCGGATATGATCTCATCAACGCCGAGACCCTTGAATATCTCATCAAGACCCGCTCCAACGGAAACAGCGATAAAGCCGTCCTTCTTTTTCGGTTCCTGCTCAGCTTCGGAATTCATCACGCTTTCGATGACCGCCGCAGCCTTTGCCACTCTGACGGGTATGGGACCGTTTGCCGTGCCTGCCTGCCCGGTCAGGTTCAGCTCCGAAGGGTCTCTTTACACATATTTGCCGTTATTATCCAGCTTGAAAAGCCTCTCGGAATGCTCCTCCCTCATGTTGTCTATCTTCATGGAGGTCAACGACCCAAAGGTCAGAGCCTTTTCAAAGGCAAGTCCGGGATGGTTTGTATGAACGTGGACCTTTACTATCTCATCCATGGCAACACAGACTATGGAATCGCCTATGGACTCAAGATAGGCCTTGAAATCCTTTTCATTTTTTGAATTGAAGACCCTGTCGAGCATGATGATGAACTCGGTACAGTAACCGAATTTGATGTCGGCATTTGCAACCGCATCCCTGTTGATACCCGTTCCCTTCGAAGCTCCTCCGGAAATAGCGTCGGGATCAAATTCCCCGGCCTTTCCCAAAAGCGCATCATATGCACCGGTCAGGACTGCCAGCAGACCCTGTCCGCCGGAATCGACGACTCCCGCCTGCTTCAAAACCGGCAGCAGATCCGGTGTGGTCTGCAGCACTGCATCGGCATGCTCAACTATGCCCTTTATGAAGCTTTCAAGATCCTCTGCCTCATCGCAGGTTTCCGCCGCCTTTTCGGCAGCACCCTTTGCCACAGTGAGGATTGTTCCCTCCTTGGGCTTCATGACTGCCTTGTAGGCTGTCTCACAGGCCTTTCCAAAGGCGCTGGCTACTATCTTTGCATCGATGGTCTCATGATCTCTGATCTCCTTTGTCAGACCTCTCAAAAGCTGTGAAAGGATGACACCGGAGTTTCCCCTGGCACCCCGAAGAGAGCCCATGGAGATCGCCTTGCACAGAGACTGCATGTCATAATCATCGCCGAGTGCAAGTACTTCCTTTGCCGCTGACATGATGGTCAAAGTCATGTTCGTGCCGGTATCTCCGTCAGGTACCGGAAATACGTTCAGTTCATTTATCCTGTCTTTTTGTGAGTTCAGTTCGGAAGCGCCGGCAAGCAGCATTTTTGCCACTGCCTTTGCATCAAGTGTTGTAACAGACAACTTTTTATCCTCCAAAAAATGTCCCGGCAAAACCGGGGATCCTCAATCGATCACACGCACACCTTCCACGAAAATGTTTATCTTTTCAACGGAAAGACCTGTATATTCCTCAACCTTGTATTTGACATTGCTCATCAGATTGTCGGCAACCGCTATGATACTGACACCGTAGGCCACTATCACATGCAGATCTATGTAGATCCTGTTTTTGTTCAGGACCACATTGATGCCACGGGTCAGGCTTTCTCTCTTCAAAAGCTTCACCAGACCGTCTTTTACGCTGTAGCCTGCCATTCCCACAACTCCAAAGCACTCCATGGCTTCCGACCCGGCGTACTGGGCTATGGTCTCCGTATCGATAAGTATGTTGCCAAGATCGGTATTCATTTGTCCCTTCATCCTTATCCTCCTTGTATTGTCAAAGATGATATAAAATGCTTCACTGCAAAACCTGTCATCAGATGATGGCGATTATCCCCACGTTCCTGTTCTGTGACAGATCCACGATCTGATCCCCGCATTTGACCACGGGCCTTGCAAGATCGTTTCTGTTGTTCATCAAAACCTCTCCCTCAAGTCCGTTTGAAAGTCTCACCTTGTTGCCGATAAGCTCGTCCACTATATGCTGAAGGAAGGTGGTTATATAATAAGTATCATATTTTTGAAGACTCTCATCTTCTATTATCTGTATCGCCTTGTAGGGACACATGGGATCCCTGTAGGTCCTGGGGGATGTCATGGCCTCGTACACATCGGCTATGGCTATCATCTTTGCAAAAGGATCTATCTCATTTGCGGTAAGACCCTGCGGATAGCCGGATCCGTCCACCCTTTCGTGGTGCTGGAGCACGGCATTTTTGACATGCTCGTTCACTCCGAAGGACTTTGAAAGAAGATACCATCCGTGGAAGCAGTGTGTCTTGATGAGGTCAAATTCCATCTTTGAAAGCTTTTCAGGCTTCCAGATGATCTCCTGCGGCAGGAGGAATTTCCCCACATCATACAAAAAGCCGGTGTAGACCAGAAGCTCCGTATCCTCCGGCGTCAGGTTGAACCACCTGGCCATGACCTTGCAGATGAGGGCAACATTGAGCCCGTGGGCAAAGGACATGGTGGATTCACTTTCAGGCACCATGAGGTTGATATACGCAAAAAGTCTTTTTCCCAAAAGATCATCGGGACAGAGCTTCCATGCCATATCCCGAAGCTCCGGAAATCTGAAGGGGACTTTATTATATATAAAAGAATCCACCGCCACCTTGTAGGCAATGAGGTTTTCGTGGTAAAGCTCCTTGAATTTTTTGAAATCCTTTGAGAGCCGTACCTTTTCGTAATAGGTCTCGGCAAAATCAGATGGCTCCATGACGGAGACACTCATCAGTTTGAAGGCTGTCAGCTTCTGTCTGATGATGCTGTCAACCTTTGTTCCCTTTTTTATCGCTACTGTTCCGCCAACTACTATGTCCTCAGCAAGGATCTGCCCATCCTGAAGGGCAACGGTAGCCACAACTTCCATATAACCTCTCCTCGATCAATAAAAAAACCCACACGAAATCATTATAAAGATGACAAATAATAAAGTCAACGTATAGTGGATCCTGCGCCCTGCATCCCATAATAAAAAAATCCTTGATTTTGCCCCTGTTATCTGATAGAATGTCCTTTGTTGTGAGCCTTCGGGTTCAAAGTACAGGAGTTAAGGGAGGTGTAGTCATGGCAAAGTGTGCAATATGCGGCAAGAGCGTTCATTTCGGAAATAACGTCAGCCATTCACAGAGAAGGTCCAACAGGATCTGGAATTCCAATATCAGGAGAGTGAAGTGCAAGGTTAACGGAGCTCCCAAGAGGATCTATGTATGCAGCCGCTGCCTTCGTTCAGGCGCGGTTGAAAGAGCGTGATCTAAAAAGATGCTTCAAAAAAGTACCGGTTCATACCGGTACTTTTTTTGTTAATGTATAACAAGTCAATCAGGGGACGGGTTCAATTAGGGGACGGTTCTGTGATTGACACAAAGATGTCAATCACAGAACCGTCCCCTGATTGAACAGAACCGTCCCCTGATTGATGATTGACTTTGACTTCATTCTTTTTCATCTGCCTTGTCAAAGGCCAGGTCCATGACCTCCCTGTCCGAAAGTTCAGGTGATCCGTCCTTTTTTTCCGTAAGCTTGTTTATCACATCAGGGACCATGTCAAGAATCTTTGTGACAGCATCCTGGTTTTTGATATTGATGAGCTTTGTGACACCGTTTGTGATGATGAGTATGGCCGAGGGTGTCATCTTGCCGCCTATGCCTCCGCCTCCGGATGCCTTTTTGTCATTGGTGCCCGCACCCGTACCCATACCAAAGGTCACATCCACCAGAGGGATGATGATGGTATCATCGATCTTTTTGGG
>JAFSWJ010000102.1 GCA_017444545.1 Lachnospiraceae bacterium | reverse complement strand
GAAATACCAGAGTGTCGAAAAGCAGATCGAGATTGCAAGGGAGACCATAGACATCTATTCTCCCATAGCCCAGAGGCTCGGTATATCAAAGCTCAAGGTGGAGCTCGACGATCTTTCACTGAAATATCTGCAGCCGGATATCTACTATGACCTGGTGGACAAGATAGCGGTAAAAAAGAGCGAAAGAGAAAGGATAGTCCTCGATATCGTAAAAGAAGTACAGCAACACATGGACGATGCCGGGATTGAAGCCCGTGTGGACGGCAGGGTCAAGCATTTCTTTTCGATCTACAAAAAGATGGTAAACCAGGGAAAGACCCTGGATCAGATATATGATCTTTTTGCCGTGAGGATATATGTGGATTCTGTCAAGGACTGCTATGCGGCACTGGGTATCATTCATGAGATGTATATGCCGATGCCCGGCCGCTTCAAGGATTATATAGCGATGCCAAAGCCCAACATGTACCAGTCCCTTCACTCGACCCTCATCGGACCCAACGGTATCCCCATTGAGATCCAGATCAGGACCTACGAGATGCACAGGGTGGCCGAGTACGGTATCGCAGCCCACTGGAAATACAAGGAGTCAAGTGACGGCAAAAATCCGGACATGAAAGAAGAGGAAAAGCTTTCATGGCTTCGGCAGATCCTCGAATGGCAAAAGGATATGTCGGACAATACGGAGTTCATGGACATCATAAAGGGTGACCTGAACCTCTTTTCGGATCAGGTGTACTGCTTCACGCCTACCGGAGATGTCAAGACACTTCCCTCCGGCTCCACGCCCGTGGATTTTGCCTACAGCATTCATTCCGCTGTGGGAAACAGGATGATAGGCGCAAAGGTCAACGGAAAGCTCGTCAATATAGACTACAGGATCAACAACGGAGACCGTATAGAGATCATCACCTCCCAGAATTCCAGAGGACCCAGCCGCGACTGGCTTTCCATCGTCAAAAGCACCCAGGCCCGGTCAAAGATCAATGCCTGGTTCAAAAATGAGCTGAAGGAAGACAATATCGTAAAGGGAAAGGACGCTTTCCAGGAATACTGCAGGGCTCATGCCATCCAGATAAACGATATCATGAAGCCCGAGTATATAGAAACGGTCCTCAAAAGGTACGGCTTCAGGGAATGGGATGCGGTATACGCCGCCATCGGCCACGGAGGACTCAAGGAGGGCCAGGTCGTCAACAGGATGCTGGAGGCCTACGAAAGGGACCATTCAAAGCGGCTTTCGGATGAGGAAGTCATCAGCGAGATCGAGGAGCAGAGCAAAAAGACCATCAAGAGACGTCAGGGCGGAGGCATCATTGTCAGAGGCGTGCATGATGTTTCGGTGCATTTTTCAAAATGCTGTTCGCCGCTTCCCGGTGATGAGATCATCGGTTTTGTCACAAGGGGTAGAGGTATCTCGATCCACCGGACCGACTGCATCAACATCATAAGCCTCACCGAAGAGGAAAAGAGCAGGCTCATCGATGCCGAGTGGGAGTCGGTTCCCGGAGAGGAAAGCAATGAAAAATATGCGGCGGAGATCAATATCTACGCCAACAACAGAAACGGTCTGCTGGTGGATATCACAAAGGTCTTTACCGAGGCAAATATCACCATCCTTTCCTGCAATACCAGGACCAGCAAGCAGGGCGTGGCTACAATAAACGTGGGCTTTGAGATCCATAATACAAGCGAACTGAAGAGGATGGTCGAAAAGCTCCGGGGTATCCAGAGCGTGATAGATATAGAAAGGACAAGCGGGTAAATGAGCATTAAGAGCATGGTCCTCGGACCGGTCCAGACGAATGTGTATTTTGTGATCAATGACGAAACGAAGGAGACGGTGCTGTTTGATCCTGCATATGCCGGTGAGAGGATAATAAAATATCTGGAAGATAACGGACTGACGCTGAAGGCTGTCTTTCTGACACACGGGCATTTTGATCATATTACAGCTGTAAGCACTGTCGTTGAAGCCCTGAAGGTTCCGGTATATGCCTCAAGGACAGAGGAAAGACTGCTTTCCGACGG
>JAFSWJ010000101.1 GCA_017444545.1 Lachnospiraceae bacterium | reverse complement strand
TGTTCAACGCGATAAGCAGGGAATATGTGCTGAAAGAATATATAGGTACAGTCAGGGGGAACTATGATTACATCCTGATCGACTGCATGCCGTCTCTTGGTATGATGACCATCAATGCGCTCGTAGCGGCTGATTCCGTCATTATTCCGTCGCAGCCGTCCTTTTTATCGACAAAGGGCTTAAACCTTCTTATAGGGTCTGTCAGCAGGCTCAGAAGGCAAATAAATCCGACTCTTAAGATCGACGGGATACTGCTCACGATGGTGGATAGCCGTACCAATAACGCAAAGGCCATCAGTTCATCCTTAAGGGATGTTGGTGAAGGACTTCATGTCTTTGATACAGAGATACCGCATTCAGTAAGGGCAGCGGAGTGCAGCCTGGAAGGATGCAGCATCTTTTCATATGATCCCAAAGGTAAGGTTGCCGAAGCGTACAGCAGATTCACGGAGGAGGTGGAAGCTCTTGAAAGACCAGAAAAACATCGATCTCGGTCTGAAGAAAGCGTACGATGAGCTTTTCATGACAGATCAAGGCAGAGCCGAAAACAGGCTTCCGAAGATCTATGATATACCTCTTTCTGAGATCGACCCGTTCCCGGACCATCCCTTTCAGGTAAGGCTTGACGAGGACATGGAGCAGCTTGTGGAAAGCATCAGAGAACGCGGCATCATTACTCCTGTTACCTTAAGAAAGAAGGAAGACGGCAGGTACGAGATCGTGTCCGGACACAGAAGGACGAAAGCTTGTGAGCTAGCAGGGCTATCTACTGTAAAAGCTGAGATCAAGGAGCTTACCCGTGATGAGGCTATCATCTTGATGGTAGAATCCAATCTCCAGCGTTCAAAGATCCTACCGAGCGAGAAAGCGTACTCATATAAAATGAAGCTGGAGGCGATGAAGAGACAGGCAGGGAGACCATCTAAAGAAAATGGTGGACCAATGGGCCACGATTTTGAAGGGCAAAAGTCAAGAGATGTTCTTGCAACGGAATCAGATGACAGCGCACGTCAAATCCAGCGTTACATCCGTTTGACCGAACTTCAGCCCACGATCCTTGAGATGGTGGACGAAGGGAAGATCGCTTTCCGCCCGGCAGTGGAGATCTCGTATCTCACAAAACCGGAACAGGCAGAGCTTTATGAAGTCATGCAGAGCGAGCTGGCAACACCCTCGCTTTCGCAGGCGATCAAGCTCAAGGAATTCTCTAAAAACGGCAGACTCAATGAGGACGTCATCTTCTCAATCATGAGCGAGGAAAAGCCCAACCAGCGGGAAAAGTATGTCATCAAGGCGGAAACGCTGAAGCGCTACATCCCGGATAACATCCCATACAGCAAGACCGAGGACTATATCATCAAGGCTTTGGACTTCTACCAGAGGCATCTTGCAAGGCAGAAGGGTATGGAGCGCTGATGACAGGCCGAAAAGATAAGCCATATTTACTTAATCCCAAAGATACTTCTTTTTCAGCTGGCTGAAGAAGAGAAAGGATTTACAAAAACCATGAAACGAATAATTACAGCGGGCATGGCGCTGCTGCTCATCCTGTGCAGTTTTGCAAGCGCCTTTGCCATGGAGGTTCCGTCCGAGACGATCATCCGGAATCTCAACGGGACCCAGCAATACATCAAGATCTATACGGTCTCACCGGACACTGATCCGGAGAGCCTCATAGAGCAGGATTTCAGCTACGAGGGGTTCGATTATTCCTACTCCGCGATGACAAAGATGGACAACTACTACGAAAACGAAAAAGATCATACAGAGGTCATCACAGCGGAGACTGAAAAGAAAGACCTTTCGGCAGTTTTAGAGGTCCTTCAGCCGTCCATCGAATTTGATGACGGCATCTACACCGGCACCCTGTATCTTGATCACACCACGATCGAGACCAAGGCTGCCGGTTTTGTTTCAAAGAGCTATACAGTAAACGAGACCAGAGAGTTCGCGAATCTGGACAGCAACGATATGAGCTATGTACCGCAGGCGATCACCAAGGACGGAAAAAGCCTTAAACTTGTCGGTGTGGACTGGCAGGTGCAGGGGACTTCCCTTGTGGACGACATCCTTGTTCCGTCCAGCTACAAGGCTGTTGCCCAGTACTCCGCCAATGCGAGCTACAGCGCGGCGACCGGTTACGTAACCACCGCTGAATACAGCGGCAAGATCAGCTGCAAGCAGCTTGAGAGCGTCACATATACCGTGACCTATGTCGGTTCTCCGATTTCTGAAGAAGAACCGGAAGTGAGAAGCTACGGTCTTTTCAAAGATCGAAAGACTATGATCATCGGATCGGTGTTGTTTGTAGCGCTTCTGATCGGCGGCATCTTTGCAGTTCTTTCTTTCCTGGATGTCTGGGATAAGAGGGCGATCGCAAAGGAAGACCGGAAAGAGGCAAGAGAAGCTAAAAAAAAGGCTGAAGACATGAACCTTACCGAGGAAGATCTGAAAAAGCTTTTACAGGAGGACGAAAAATGCGAGGAAGAAAAGTACTTTTAAGCAGCATGCTGGCACTTAGCATGGCACTTTCTGCCGTTTGTTTTGCAAGCGCTGCGGATTATTGCTTTGACGGTACTGCAGAGACCGAATACTATCCGGATACCAGCTATGAGACTGTCTATCACACCGAATACAAATATGGTGGAGCGAATCTAATCGATTACGAGATTCCGGAGCTTCCCTACGGCACTACTGGCGTTCAGAAAGGAAGCCAGGAAAAGGCTGTGCATCCGGTGGAGAGGATCATGAACTTCACTCCTGCTGCGGATGCTAACGGCATTCCTATTCCCAGAATCGCTGATCCTGCAAGGTTTACCACGATTTCCGGCATGAAACAGGAGGAGGGAACGATCGGTGAAATCACGATCCCTGTCCTTGGCATCAGCTTTAAGGTGAGAGAAGGCGAGACAAGCTCCAACATGAGCAAGGGTTTTGCCCATTACAGCTCCACTTCTGCATGGGACGGTAATGTAGGTGTCTGCGGTCATAACCGTGGAACGAAGTTTGCCATCGGTTCTGTCAAAGACCTGAACAAGGGCGACCTTATAGCCTACACCACGGTCTACGGCACAAGGATC
>JAFSWJ010000100.1 GCA_017444545.1 Lachnospiraceae bacterium | reverse complement strand
TACGGGCTATGTGATCGATCCGGAGGAGTGCATGGCAGATAATTTCTCCTATGCGCTGATTTATGGGTTAGACGGAATAGAGGGAAAGGGATATGAAACCCCGGAGATCATCGAGGGGATCCTTGATTATATGACGGGGGGTGTATCTGTGCCCCATTTGTAGTAATCCCGCAATTGTGATAATATCTTGTCCTGAGGTGAGGAAATAGTACATGAGTGTAGTCACGCTGGTGCTGGGTAATTATATCATGATAGCGGAGCTGCTGGGCTTGTGGCTGATGCTGGATTCAAACGTCCATCTGAAAAAACGGACGATAAACGTGACCCGCATCGTGATCATACTTATTTTCGCCGAAGCTGTCTGCTGGGGTGTTGAACGCTATCTCAGAGAGATAGGTTACCTGACATATACAAGGATCATTTTGACTCCAACGATATATCTTCTGCATCCCGTCATTTTGCTGGGCATTATGGAGATGGCGGAATTTGTCGGAAAGCGCAGGTGGCTTTATTATCTTCCTGTCATAATAAGTGCGCCTATCCTGTACACCTCCCAGTGGACACATCTGATCTACTGGTTTGATGAAAAAAATCTGTATATCGGCGCAGACAGTGTTCTCCGTTATTATCCCTACCTGCTTTTCCTGCTCTACGTTATCCTGTTCCTGGCAGCCTTTACCTACCGCTATGCCCGCTACGGCACAGCCGAAAGGAAGGGCGTTTTCGTCAGTATCTTTGCCGCAGCCGTCGGTGTGGTATTGCACATCATCTTTGAGGTGGATGCGGATTACAGTACGCTTTTTGCTTCGATACTTCTCATTTATTATCTGTCACTGTATGTCCTGACGGCCAAGGAGGATACCCTCACACATCTCCTGAACCGTCAGTGTTATTATTCGGATTCGGAAAAGCTGAAGGACCAGATCAGCGCAGTGGTGTCCGTGGATATGAACGACCTGAAAAAGATCAATGACAACCAGGGGCATGATGCGGGAGATGCGGCGCTGATGACCGTGGCCGACTGTCTGACAAAGAGGAATCTGAAAAAGAAAAAGGTCTACCGTATCGGCGGTGATGAGTACGCGATCTTTTATCTGGGAAAGACCGAAGAGGAAGTAAAAAAAGACATTGAGGACATGCGCGAGAAGCTTTCAAAGACAAAATATGTCTGTGCCTTCGGATATGAAATGGTTAATGGTTCGGATCACGACATCCATAATGCCATGCGTCTGGCCGACCGGGAAATGTATTTAAACAAGGCAAAGCTCAAGGACAGCAATGAGCGCCGTATGGTGGCCCACAAGGAGGCTACCATCCGTGTCATGCACGAGGCGCTGGGGTCCGGGATGTGGAGCATGGAATTTGATGAGGAGGGCAATATGACCTCGGTGGAATGGAGCCCCGAATTCAGAAAGATGATAGGATACAATGACGAAAATGATTTTCCCGACAGGCTGGAGTCCTGGTCCGATCTTTTGCATCCTGACGACAAGACCGCAGTTTTGAAGGAATTTAACGATACCATATCTGATTATACAGGCCGGAAAAACTATGATGTGGAATACCGGCTGAAAGTCAGGAACGGACAGTGGAGGTGGTTCCACGCCATCGGAAGGCTTTTGAGGCGTGAGAACGGGGTGCCTCTTTCCTATGTGGGAATGTTCGTTGACATCACGGATAGAAAGAAGTCTGAGCAGATCTCATGAAAAATCTCTCTGTTTTTTGTCATATGATGTATACGCTGCTGCATTCCGGAATGGATGTAAAGAGCGCATTTTTTGTCATTCGGGACGAGAACCTGAAGGGTCTTGGACGGGCCATAAACAATACCTGTCTTGAACTTGAACGGGGAGTTTCCTTAAGCGCTGCGATGCGAAGGGATGAAAAGACCTATACCCCCGAGCTTGTAAACGCCGTTTTTATTATGGAACAGACAGGCGACCCGGGGGCGGCCTTTTTGAAGATGGCTGACCGTTTTGAAGCAAAGGCGCGGCTTTCAAAGAGGGTTGTCAGAGCCTGCATCTATCCCGTTTTTATTATGGGTGCGGTTTTTGGTGCGGTGCTTGCTGCTGCATATGTGTCGGGAAACCTGGCTGTGGTTTTGGCCGGTTTTATCATATTGGCAATGATCGTTTGCGGGCTTGTTTTTTTGCGGTACAGATCCGGAAGGCTGCCTGCAAAGGATATGATCTTTGGAAACATCCTTGTGCGTCTGCCGGTGGCGGGACCTGTCATATTTGAGGGAGAGATCGCGGAACTTGCCGGAAATCTGGCGCTTTTTGCATCCTGCGGCATCCCCGTCGGACAGGCGCTTGAATACTGTGCGGCATCCGTGAAAAATGACAGGCTTTTTGAGAGTGTCCATAGAGCTGCCGCCATGGTCACGCAGGGCAGGCCGCTTTCCGGGGTGCTCGCCCTTGAGGGGATCTTTCCGAAGAGGATGACGGACATGATAAAGACCGGAGAGGAGACGGGAAAGCTGGAGGACATGCTGCTTGAGGCCGAAAGGTATTACCGCGCGGAGGTTGAAAGAAAGACGCAGAATCTGATGGCCCTGTTTCGGATATGATGCAATGTTTGTAGGTTTTTTGCAATTGTGATAAAATCAGAGTTTGAATGGGACAGGGGACGTATCTGTGTCCCAAAATTATGTCAACAATGTGCGGGCTTTACCAGGCGATGATAAAGCATACTGCGTGGAATCAAAAGGATTATCAGGGGACAGAAGTGGTTAACATAAAAGTGGGACAGAGATACGTCCCCTGTCCCACCCAAAGTGGGACGCAGATACGTCCCCTGTCCCATACCCTGTCCCATAACAAGGAGAAGATGATGGCAAACAGTGAGATAATGCTTGGAAATGCCGCGATAGCGCGCGGCGCATGGGAAGCCGGAGTAAAGGTTTCGGCCGCGTATCCGGGAACTCCCAGCACGGAGATTTCAGAAAACATAGTAAAGTATCCGGAGGTCTATGCGGAATGGTCGCCCAATGAAAAGGTGGCGGCGGAGGTTGCCATCGGCGCTTCCATGTTCGGCGTCAGAGCCATGGTATCCATGAAGCATGTGGGCTTAAATGTCGCAAGCGACCCGCTCTATTCCGTTTCCTACATCGGGGTGAACGGCGGTCTGGTCTTTTGCGTGGCTGACGATCCGGGTCTTTATTCCTCGCAGAATGAGCAGGACACCAGGCTCATCGGAAGGTCGGCCCATGTGCCGGTGCTCGAGCCCTCCGATTCGCAGGAAGCCCTGGATTTCATGAAGGAGGCCTTTGAACTTTCCGAAAAGTACGACACACCCGTGATCCTTCGGACCACCACAAGACTCGGGCATTCCCAGGGAAAGGTTGTATTAAACGAAAGAAAGGAGATCCCCGACAGGCCCTACGAGCGCAACATGGCCAAAAACGTCATGATGCCGGGCCCCGCAAAGGGAAGACATATAGCAGTCGAAAAAAGGGAAAAGCAGCTTTCAGAGGATGCCTGCACACTCTCCGTAAACCGTGTTGAAAAGGGGGATGCAAAGCTTGGCTTCATCACAAGCGGAATAGCCTACCAGTATGTGAAGGAGGTTTTTCCCGAGGCATCCGTATTAAAACTCGGTCTCGTCTATCCCCTGCCCGAAAAGCTGATCCGCGATTTTGCGGACTCCGTCGAAAGGCTCATCATCTTTGAGGAACTGGAGCCCTTCATCGAAGATTACGTCAAAAGCCTGGGCATCAGATGCGAGGGCAAGGACATCTTCACGCTGCAGGGCGAGTACAGCGCCAACATGCTTCGAAAGTGCCTGAAGGGTGAGACCATAATAAAAACGGGCCGCGATGTTCCCGCCCGCCCGCCGATCCTCTGTCCGGGATGTCCCCACAGGAGTACCTTCTATGTGCTGAAGAAGCTGAAGATACATGCGGCGGGAGATATAGGATGCTACACCCTGGGTGCGGTATCGCCCCTTGATGTGGTGGATACCACGGTGTGCATGGGAGCTTCGATCTCCATGCTCCATGGTATGGAAAAGGCAAAGGGAAGTGAATTCATCAGGGACTGGGTAGCGGTCATCGGTGATTCCACCTTCATGCATACGGGAATAAATTCCCTTGAGGATCTGGCTTACAACAGGTCTACCGCAACCGTCATGATCCTCGACAATTCCACCACCGGCATGACAGGACATCAGGACCATGCGGCAACGGGAAAGACCCTTGACGGTACGGAGGTTCCCGCGATCTCGATCTACAAGCTTTGCAAGGCCATGAACATAGAGCATGTTGTCGAGGTGGATGCCTTTGACACCGCCGAACTTGAAAGGGTGGTAAAGGAGGAGACGGCAAGAAAGGAACTTTCTGTTATTATAGTCTGCGCGCCCTGTGCGCTCCTTAAGGGACAGAAGTTTCCTTACAAGGTCCGGGCGTTATCTGATAAATGCAAAAAGTGCGGCATGTGCTTAAAGCCCGGCTGCCCTGCCATAAAGAAAAATGCGGACGGCACGGTAACAGTTGACGATACGCTCTGCAACGGCTGCGGGCTCTGCACGAAGTTGTGCAATTTCGGAGCGCTTGAGCGTTACGAGGTGTGATCTGCAGATCTGCCTGGATTTATATCAGATATAATAAAAACGAGGAGGAGTTTTGATGAAGAAGTATGCCGAGATGACAAAGGAGGAACTGTCAAAGGAGATCGAGGAGCTTAGGACCCGGTACAAAAAGTATCAGGACATGAGTCTCACCCTTGACATGAGCAGGGGCAAGCCCTGTACGGAGCAGCTGGACCTTTCAATGGGCATGATGGATGCCTTGAACTCCGGTGTGGACCTGCGGAGCGAGGACGGAACAGACTGCCGCAATTACGGCGGGCTCACCGGACTTCCGGAGGCCAGGCAGCTGCTGGGGGATATGATGGAAAACAATCCTTCGAACATCATCATCTACGGAAATTCCTCATTAAATGTCATGTTAGATACGGTATCAAGAGCCATGACCCACGGTGTTATGGGTAATAAACCCTGGGGGAAGCTTGAGAAGGTAAAGTTTCTGTGTCCCGTTCCGGGTTATGACAGGCACTTTGCCATCACCGAATACTTCGGCATAGAGATGATACCGGTGCCCACAAATGAAGAAGGGCCTGACATGGATATGATCGAGGAGATGGTCTCAAAGGATGAAGCCATCAAGGGTATCTGGTGCGTGCCGAAATACGCCAATCCGTCAGGTTATTCTTATTCGGACTATACTGTCAGGCGTTTTGCAAGGCTCAAGCCTGCAGCCAAGGATTTCAGGATATTCTGGGATAATGCCTACTGTGTTCATCACCTGTATGATGACAGACAGGATCATATTATAGAGATACTTGCGGAGTGCAAGAGGGCTGGCAACCCCGATCTGGTCTACAAGTTTGCATCCACCTCAAAGATCACCTTCCCGGGGTCAGGTCTTGCGGCTCTTGCCACCTCGCCGAACAACATGGAGGACATCAAAAAGCAGTTAAAGATCCAGACCATCGGACATGACAAGGTAAACCAGCTGCGTCATGTCAGGTTTTTCAAGGATATACACGGGCTTACCGAGCATATGAAAAAGCATGCGGATGTGATCAGGCCAAAGTTTGAGGCCGTGGAGGAGGCTCTTGAAAAGAATCTGGGAGAACTGGATATCGGAAAATGGACAAAGCCCAACGGCGGTTATTTCATCTGCTTTAATGCAATGGAAGGCTGCGCAAAGGAGATAGT